>JALYNA010000090.1 GCA_030773455.1 Actinomycetota bacterium | reverse complement strand
AGTCCAATGGACCAGCACTAGTCGTGTGCCTACACGATCGCGGCTCCACGACACCACCTCTGCCCGCTGACCAGCCGCTACGCTATCGATCAAGGCCGCATCTACCTACGAGCTGCGGAACTCCGGCAACGTGGCCGCGCAGCTGCAGCTCCAAGGTGCGGTGGTGCGCGTGACCGACCCCGCGGCAGTGGAGAACTCGCGCCGCCTGTGGCCCCAGCTGGACTACGCCGACACGCCGGAGGACGCCGCGCACCGCGCCGACGCCGTCCTGGTGCTCACCGAGTGGCGGCAGTACCGCGACTCGACCCGGTCGCCTTCGGCCGGGTCGCCGCGCAGAAGCGCGTGCTCGACGGCCGCAACGCCCTCGACCGGGAGGCCTGGACCGCCGCCGGCTGGAGCTACCGGGCACTGGGGCGTCGGGCAGGGTGACACGTCGGGCCCTCCCGGCGAGGCGGCCGGGGCTGGCATCCAGTGGGGTGGACCGGGAGGGCCCTCGGGCGGTTCCTTCCGCGAAGGCTGAACCCGCTCCGATCATCATGTGACGAGTGGGTGGGCCACCGCTGGCTGGACCTATCGACCCCTGTGCCGCCGCGCCAGCTGACCCGGCGCGGCGGCCCGGGCGCATGGGTCAGCTGCCGCCGCAGGAGACGTTGCTCAGTCCGTCGGCGGCGTCGCCGGCCTCGTTGTCGCAGCTCACCGTCGTGGTATTCCGGATGGCCCGCGGTCCGGCCACGTTGATCGCCAGCCCCGGGACGCCGTTCACCGCGTTGCCCACGAAGACAGTGTCGCGCCCCCAGCCGTCGACCACCTCGTGCACCTGGAAACCGTCGGCGGACGTCGACGTCCCGGTGTTGTCCTCGATCCGCCAGCCGTTGCCCTTGACGTCCACCCACGAGTCGGCGTCCACCATCGCCGCGCCGTCGAAGGTGTTGCCACGCAGCACGCCGTCGCTGGTGCCCTCCTTGATGTCCACGGCCTCGGCGGTGGTCCCGGCGATGTCGTTGCCCTCGATGAGGCTGCGGTCGCTGCGGTCGGGCTGGCAGTCGGTCAGCTGGCACCAGTTGCTCTCGGCGCTGCCGACGTAGACGCCCTCGCCGAACTTGGGCTTGCGCAGTCCGGTGTCGCGGATGGTGTTGCCGACGACGGCGTTGTCGCTGCTGTTGGTGCGCAGGTGGATCGCCTCGTCACCCATCGAGGTCACCAGCAGCCCCTCGATCCGGATGCCGCGGCCGGCGTCGACCATCACGCCTTCTGCCCCCCGGTCACCGTCAGTCCGGTGACGGCCCAGTGGGTCGCGCCGGACAGGTGCAGCGTGTAGTCGCCGTCGACGTCCCCGCCGTCGAGCACCGCGCCCCGCCCGCCGCACAGCCGGATCGGCGCCTCGGTGCTGGCCTGGGCCGAGGCCACGAAGTTGCCCTCGTAGCGGCCGTCGGCCAGGCGGATCACCTGGCCCGGCCGGGCAGCGTCGAGCGTCGCCTGCAGGTCGCGGGCCGTGGACACCTCCACCAGCTGATCGCCCTCGCACCCGCCGGCGGGTGCGACCGGGACCGGCACGGGGGAGGGGCTGTCCGGAGCCGGCGACGCGGGAGCCGACGGCGAGGGAGCCGAGGACGCACCCGGCACGGCCCGCCCGCCGTCCCCACCGCCAGAACTGCAGGCGGCGAGCAGGATTAGGCAGACGGCGGCGAGCAGGCAGGACGGTCGTCGCATCCAACCACGGTAAGGGCGCCCGGGTATTAGGTGGATGACGCGGGACCCGGTCACGCCGGGCTGCCCGCCGCCGTCGCTCTCCGGCCCACGTCCACCCGGAGCGCCGGTGGGCGCTCGCGCCGCAGATCGTCCCCGTACGGAGCGGTACCGAGGGGGACCCGGTGCCCGCGGGCCCGCAATGCCAGCCCCAGCGGCAGGCCGAGGACGACCACCCACAGCACCAGCATCGGATGGTTGGGGATGAACGTCGACCAGTACGTCCAGTTGTCACGGTCGATCTCCCAGGCCTCGACGTCGTTGCCGGCCAGGTCGACGTCCACCCCCTCGGGCACGCGGAAGGTGTCCAGGCCGCTGGGCCCGCGCCCGGCCAGGGTGTTGTCCTCGACCACCGAGCCGGCGGCGTCCCCGACCACCGAGATGCCGTGCGCCGTCGCCGCCGAGACGGTGTTGTCCCGCACCGCCGCGTCGGCGTCGCGCACGCGGATCGCCGTGCTGCTGCCGGTCACCTCGTTGCCGGCCAGGGTCGCCGACCCGCCGTCCACCGAGATGCCGAAGCGGTGCGGGCCGTCGACGACGACGTCCCGGACGCTGGTCGGTGCGGCGGTCCTCACCAGCACGATGCCGTCGCGGTTGTCCGCGACGTGCGTGCCGGAGATGGCGACTCGGTCGCCGTCGACGACCCGCACCCCGGCCAAGCCGTTGCCGATCAGCTCGCCCTCGTCGATCGTCACGTCGCCGTAGGCCTCCAGCGACGCGCCGCCGGCGGACATGCCCTCGGCGAGCGGGGTGCCGCTGAAGAAGATGCCGTAGGCGCCGTTGCGCGCCGCGGTGACCTCGGTGAAGGTCACCGACGCCGAGGCCTGGTCGGCGGAGAAGCCGTGCCGGCCGTTGCCGCGGGCGCTGGATCCCTCGATCGTCGTGCCGGCGGTGCTGCGGTGCAGCGAGAGCCCGTCGACGGTGTTGCCGGCGAACGCCGTCCGCACCACCTCCAAGTCCTCGCCCTGGGAGGCGAAGGCGCCGTAGTGGTTCTCTCGGAACACGCTGTCCACGATGCGGCCGGTCGCCGCGGTGCTCGACGAGCCGGTCCAGGCGACCCCGCTGGTGCGTCCGGCCCAGAAGCCCAGGTGCGCCACGCGCGCGTGGCTGATGGCCATGTCGCCGCTGACCTCGCGCACGTAGGCGCGGCCGTCGGCGACCTCCTCATCCGGCGCCCCGGCAGCGGGGTCCCAGCTGGTGACCTTGAGCCTGCGGCCCTCCGTGCCGGTGAGCACCAGGTCGGCCTTCCACGACACCAGCGAGACGAACCCGGAGGCTCCGCTGCGCATCCGCAGCGTCGTCCCCGGGGCGTCGACGACCAACCGGGCGCCCGGGGCGACGAACACGTGCCGGGTGAGCAGCACTGCGCCGTCCGGCTGCTCCTCGGCCGCGCCGAGTGCCACCAGGTCGGTGAGGCCGTAGGCCAGGCCCGCTGGGGTGAGCACGAGCGTGTCCGTGCCGTCGAGCGTCACCGTGTACGGCCCCGACCCGGGTCGCACCGAGGCCACCAGGGTGAGCAGCCGCTGGTCCTCGTCGGCCAGGATCTCGCTCTGCCGTTCGGCACTCGAGCGGTCCAGCAGCGTGCCGATCGCAGCGGGCAGTGTCGCCGGCCCCACCGGCTGCGCCGCACGGTCGGCCCATGGCCCGGTGAGCACCGGGACGGCGAGCGCGGCGGACGTCACGACGAAAGCGGCAAGGAGGCGGCGGCCGGTGACCAGCCGCCGGCGGCCGGCGCTCACGCGGCCACCGCCGAGGGGGCCACGGGGCTCAGGCTCGCCTCGTCCTGGCCCTCGCCACCGGTGAGGTCGGCACGGCGGGTCAGCCAGCCCTGCTTGTTCATGGTGAACAGCGCGTAGGTCTTGATCGGCAGCGCCACCATCGCGATGACCACTGCCACCAGCGGCAGGATCACCAGGTCCGAGGGACGGCGGCGCAGGTGGCTGACGCTGCGGATGGCCCGGCCGATGAGCACCCAGGCCAGCGACAGGCCCAGCGCCTGCCAGCCGCGGTCGGAGAGGCCGGAGGCGACCACGTAGTAGACGGCGGCGAACATCGTCACCGGCGTGAACAGGATCTGCAGCACGGTCACCTGGCTGACCAGCGGCACCCTCCACAGCCAGCCATTCCACGCCGCGGTCAGGTAGCAGCGGTAGGAGTTGCGGCTCCACCGCACCCGCTGCTTGCAGAAGGCGCGGAACGTGCTGGGGAACATGGACAGGGCCCGGGCACTGTCCTGGTACACCGTCTTGTATCCGCTGGCCAGCACCAGCCAGGTCAGCCGGCCGTCGTCCCCGGCGATGCAGCGCCGGCCGAGGAAGAACTCGTGCTCCAGGTGCTCGAGCACCGGCGCGACGGCGCTGCGCCGGTAGGCCGCCGTCCGGCCGGAGACGCACACCACCGCCCCGGCGCGCGCGGTGGCCGGCACGTAGTCCAGGTAGCGCAGGTCGATGATCCAGTCGGCCACCCGCCGCCAGACGCTCGACGTCGGCAGGTAGACGTTCTGCCGGGTGCTCACCGCGCCGACCGCCGGGTCGGCGAACGGCATCTGGACCGCGTCGAGCAGTCCCGGCTGCCAGTTGGTGTCGGAGTCGCAGAGCACCAGGACCTCGCCTCGCGCCGCCCGGATGCCCACGCCGAGGGCCGAACGCTTGCCCTCGTGCGCGAAGGAGATGACCGTCAGCCGGGAGTCGTCGCGCGCGGTGAGCCGGGCGAACGCCTCGGTGTCCTCCACGTCGAGCACGACGATCACCTCGGTCGGGTCCTGCGCCAGCCACGTGTCCAGGCAGCGCTCGAGGACGTCGGGGTCCTCGCGGAACGACGGGACGACCACCGACGTCGTCGTCCGGAAGTCGTTGACCGTCGGCCGGTAGCGCGCGGACAGCAGCTTGCGGATCAGCCAGATGGACCAGGACAGGGCACCCACGACGCCGATGGGCAGCAGCAGCTGCCAGTCGCGGGCGATCACGGACAGCAGGTCGGACACAGTGGTGCACCCCCGTGCAGTGGACCGTCGCCAACCATTCCGTCAATGGCGTGGTGGCGGTACCGGTGTTTCGTTCTCGGGCAGGGCTCATCGGCCGGGCAGCCATTCCTGCGCCACTCATGCGCGCATTGCTCGCACGGGAGTGCAAGGCCGGACGGCGACCGGTGGTGACGGTCAGTGCGGCGCGGGCCTGGGAAGGGGTCGCGCCTGTGACCCGGGGTGCTCGCGTCGCTGAGAGCGTGGACCGCACCAGCGATGGGCGCCCCTCCAGGTCAGCGAGGTATCGCAAGCTCGACCCCGCTGGAAGTCACTATGAGTCACCTGGAGCGATGCGTGCACGGTGTCCGGCGTCCCACTTTCGGTTGAGTGACTCGGCTCGTCGGTAGCAATACTCTGCGTAGTCGACGTGAGAAGAGTTCACCCGTTCGTGCTGATCTTGTCTGGCGGAACTGGCGGGCGTCGATCTAGCCTCCGGTCGCGCCGCAATCCGCGGCATGCGATCAGGCACGCCATTCCACGGGGGTTCCATGAAGATCTCGGTCGTCGGTTGCGGTTATCTCGGTGCGGTGCACGCGGCGTCGATGGCGGAGCTGGGCCACGAGGTGGTCGGCATCGACGTCGACGAGCGCAAGGTCGCGACGCTCAACGAGGCGCGGGCGCCGTTCTTCGAGCCCGGCTTCGAGGAGCTGCTGGCTCGCACCCTGGCCACCGGCCGGCTGCGGTTCAGCACCGACATCGCTGACGCCGCCGGCGCACGCGTCCACTTCCTCTGCGTCGGCACCCCGCAGCGACGCGGCGAGTACGCCGCCGACCTGCGCTACGTCCAGGAGGCGGCGGAGGCCCTGCTCGGCGTCCTCGCCCCCGGCGATCTCGTCGTCGGCAAGTCCACCGTCCCGGTCGGGACGGCCGGACGGCTGGCGGACCTGGTGGGGGAGAAGGTGCCCGGGGCGATGCTGGCGTGGAATCCGGAGTTCCTGCGGGAGGGGTTCGCCGTGCAGGACACCCTGCACCCCGACCGGCTGGTGTACGGCCTGCCGGCCGGTGAGGCGGGGCAGGCCGCCCGGCGGATGCTGGACGAGGTCTACGCGGCGATCGTCGCCCGCGGGACGCCGCAGGTGGTCACCGACTACGCCACCGCGGAGATGGTGAAGACGGCGGCCAACAGCTTCCTGGCCACGAAGATCAGCTTCATCAACGCGATGGCCGAGCTGTGCGAGGCCACCGGCGCGGACGTCAAGCAGCTGGCCGATGCCATCGGTTACGACGACCGGATCGGGCGGAAGTTCCTCAATGCCGGCCTGGGGTTCGGTGGTGGCTGTCTGCCCAAGGACATCCGCGCGTTCATGGCCCGCGCCGGTGAGCTGGGGGCGGATCAGGCGCTGACGTTCCTGCGCGAGGTGGACAACATCAACATGCGCCGCCGCATCCGCATGGTGGAGCTGGCCCGCGAGGTGTGCGACGGCTCGCTGCTGGGCAAGCGCATCGCTGTCCTGGGGGCGGCGTTCAAGCCCGACAGCGACGACATCCGTGACAGCCCGGCGCTCAACGTGGCCGCGCAGCTGCAGCTGCAGGGCGCGGTGGTGTGCGTCACCGACCCGGCGGCGGTGGAGAACTGCCGGCGGGTCTGGCCGCAGCTGGACTACGCCGACACCCCCGAGCAGGCTGCCGCGCGCGCCGACGCCGTCCTGGTGCTCACCGAGTGGCGGCAGTACCGCGAGCTCGACCCGGTCGCCTTCGGGCAGGTTGTCGCGCAGAAGCGCGTGCTCGACGGCCGCAACGCCCTCGACCGGGAGGCCTGGACCGCCGCCGGCTGGAGCTACCGCGCCCTGGGCCGCCGCGCCGGGTGAGGCCGCTGCGCCGCACGAGGCGGTGAAGGTGACCGTCCGTTCCCGTGTTTTGCACGGTGGTCAAGATGGGTAGAGGCACTGCCGATGTCGATCGCATGGAGGCGTTGATGATCGGCGTGCTCGTCGTGTGGGCGTTCGTGGCCCTCGGGATGGCTCTTGTCCTGGGTCGGGGCATCCGCCTCGCTGATGCCCGGTCCGCAGCCGAGCGTCCGCTCACCACCGCTGACCTCCCCGCCGACTTCACGCCCGGCGTCAGTAGCTGGCCCGCCGCTCACCCGTTCGGGTGAGC
>JALYNA010000089.1 GCA_030773455.1 Actinomycetota bacterium | reverse complement strand
CCTCAACCTCGCCCGGCTCCGCGGCGAGACCAACATCGCCGCCTCCCAGCGCCGCAACGCCTGGGCCGGCAGCACCGCCGCCGACACCGTCACCGCAGCATGATCAACACGCACCGCTGCAGGTCGGCGCCTCCATTCCGGACTTCGCAAAGCCCCTGGGGAGGGCCGGGTGCTGGTCGTCGACGGCGGGGGATCGACGCGCTGCGGGCTGGTCGCGGCAACCTCGCCGTCGCCGTCGCCGTCGCCGTCGCCGTCGCCGTCGCCGCCGCGGCCAACGGCTGGGCCGGGATCGTCGTGCACGGCTGCATCCGGGACGTCGACGAGCTCGCCGCGCAGCCGATCGGGATCCGCGCGCTGGCGGCATTCCCGCGCAGGAGCGAGCGCGGGCTGCACTCCGGTCAGGTGGGTCGGCCGGTCGTCTTCGCCGGGGTGGTGTTCCGCGAGGGCGAGTGGCTGTGCGCCGACGCCGACGGGATCGTCGTGCTGCCGCAGCCCCCGGCCTCCGCCTGAGGGACCTACCGCTGCTCGGGCCCCCGGGGCGACGCCTCGGGGATGTCCGGCGCGAGCTCGTCGTCCCGGGCGGGGACTTCCACTCCACCAGCAGCAGGGAGGCGTCGCCGCTGGTGGGCCCGGCCCGCGCCGCCATGAGCGCGTGGGACAGCCGGCGCACCGTCTCCGGTGCGGACAGCTCCTCGGCGGTGGTCTGCTCGATCAGCTCGCGCAGCCGCGCCTCGCCGAACTGCTCGCCGTCCCGCAGCCGTTCCTCGACCACGCCGTCGGTGAAGAACAGCAGCCGGTCGCCGGGCTCAAGCTGCACCTGGTGCACCGCGGGGGAGCGCTGCCCAACCCGATCAGGCGGGTTGGCGCGCCGGTGAGCTCGCCGACCACCCGGCCGCGGCGCACCCACAGCGCGGGCGGGTCCCCCGCGTTGACCCAGCACAGCTCTCCGGTCGCGGTGTCCAACCGGCCCAGCTGGCCGGTCGCGAAGCAGCCGGGGAACGACCGCGCGACCACGGCGTCCATCTCGCCGTAGAGTTCGGCGAGGGGGACGGCGCGCCGGCGGCCGTGCCGGTAGCCGGCGAGGACGACGGTGGCCATCGTCACGGCCTCCAGGCCGTGTCCCATGGCGTCGAAGATCGCCAGGTGCAGGACGTGGTCGTCGAAGGCGTAGTCGAAGCTGTCACCGCCCACCTCGTAGGCGGGTTCGAGGATCCCGGCCAGATCGATGTCCGGGGTCGTCATGGACAGCGGCGGCAGGCTCTGCCACTGCAGCTGCGCGGCCAGGCTCATCGGCTGGGTGGTGCGCACGCGGGCGAAGGTGTCGGTGTACGCGTCCTTGGTGACGACCAGGCCGGTGACCCGGTGCGCCAGCTGCCGGTCGTGCCCGCCGACGGAGGGCAGCGTGAAGGAGAGCATCCCGACCCGGTCGGAGCCGTCCAGCATCGGCAGCGTCAGCCGCACCCCGCCGTCCGGCAGCGGCTGCTCGGCGAGGGCATCGGTGGAGAAGACCCGCCCCTCCGGGCTGCCGTCGATCGGCACCTGCTTGCCGACCAGGCCGCGGCCGAGCACCGGCTGCAGGGTGAGCTGGTCGTAGTCCTGCAGGTGGATGCTCACGTGGCGCCGGCCATCGCCAGCTCCTGGGCGACCAGCGGGCCGACCAGTCGCGGCGGGATCAGGTGGGCCCGGTCGAGCAGCGAGCCAGCAGCCGCTCGCCGAGGCTCTCCGTCGTCGTCAGCTCGCCGGTCGGGGAGTGGAAGCCCACGACCGGCGTCGGTTCGTCGTCCGGCATCCGGGGACCATGATCGGGGGACGTCCCGCTCAAACCCGACGGCGCAGTACCCGGGCCAGCCGGTGCCCGCGCCCGGAGACCAGCTCGGCGGGCGGAACCGGCTCCGGGACGTCGGCCAGCGCGGCGTGCCGCTCGCGCAGCCGGGCGCGGATCTCCTCGGGGGTATGCGCACGGCGCTGCCGCTCGTCCCGGGCCAGCACCACCCCGGTCGCCGCGACGCCGGCGAGGCCGGCCAGCCCGAGCAGCTTCCAGAGGCGCACGGACCTAACGTATCGCCGTGCCCGAGCTGAGCCTGGACGAGGCGGTCGACCTCACCCGCACCGGCGACGTGTGGGTCTTCCGCGGCGGCTCGGTGGCCGACCGGGCGATCCGGACGCTCACCAACGCCCCGGTGAACCACGTCGGCATGGCCGTGGTGCTCGAGGACCTGCCGCCGCTGCTCTGGCACGCCGAGCTCGGCCGCTCCCTGCCCGACGTGTGGACGGGTGCGCATCAGCGCGGCGTCCAGCTGCACGACCTGGCCGACGCCGTCCGCACCTGGCGGCAGCGCTACGGGCAGCGCGCCTGGCTACGCCAGCTGGTCGGCCCGGCCGACGATGGCAGCGTGACCCCGGAGATGGAGGACGCCGTCCTGCGCACCGTCGCCCGTTTCGACGGTCGGCCCTTCCCGACCACCCCCGCGCTGGCCCGCAGCTGGCTGACCGGGCGGCTGCGCCGGGGCACGTCGGCCGAGACCGTGTACTGCGCCGAGCTGGGAGCCGCCACCTACACCGCCATGGGCCTGCTCGACGGCCGCCGCCCGCGCAACGCCTACGACCCCGGCAGCTTCTCTTCAGGCGACGACCTGCGGCTGCTGCAGGGCGCGACGCTCGGGCCGGAGATCCCGGTCGACGTCCCGGTAGATCCGCCCCGGGGGCGCACCCGGTAGGTCCTCGACGCTCGTGCCGCGGAGGACTGAAGCGGTCAAGGCGCGTCCATGCCGGCAGTTGCCGGCGCCGGACGGCGAGACGCCCGCCCGCTGGCGCCGGTATCAGGCAGGACGTGTCAGTGCTCTGGTGTGGCATGGACGTCGCCCCTCCCCACGTCGTTCCGGGACGCGGGGGACCGCCAGGAGGCCACCATGTCCGAGGTCATCACGAGACCAGCGCCGGTCGCCGACCGCTCTCCGGTGCAGCACCCGGCTCCCGGCAGCGCACATTCTCCGCGCCGGCCCGGCCCGACGCCAGCGGGGACGTCCTCGCCGTCGCGTGGGCGCCGGGCCTCGCCCCACCCCGCGAGATCCGCGTCCGGCCGGAGCTCTACGACCGCATCCTCACGCAGCTGGACTCGGCCGTGCGGGCGACGGTCGTGGAGCACCATGTCCTCGGGGAGCCGGCCGGGGTCCCGCTCGCCGTCGATTCCGAGCTGCCACCGTTCCCCGGGTTCGAGGTCGTCCGGGTCCGGCCGCGCGACACGGCTGCGGCGCGGCCCGCGCCGGCGCACCACGCCGCAGCGTGAGAAGCGTCCCCCTGGGTCCGCTGCTGCCCGCGGCTCCCCGGGGCTCCGTCGCGCGAGAACCGGCCGGACTGGGGCAGGCTCCCGGACGTGTCCGACGACGTCATCCCCTTCCGCGTCGACGTCCCGCAGGAGGACGTCGACGACCTCGCCGAGCGGCTGGGGCGCACCCGCTGGCCGGTGCCGCAGGACCTCGCCGGGGACCGCGGCATCCCCGTGGAGCGGGTCCGCGCACTGGCCGAGCGGTGGGGATCGACGTGGGACTGGCGCACGCACGAGGCCGCCCTCAACGCCTGGCCGCAGGTGACGACGACGATCGACGGCACCCGGGTGCACGCCTTGCACGTGCGGTCCCCGGAGCCCGACGCCGTCCCGCTGGTCCTCCTCCACGGCTGGCCGGGGTCGGTCGTCGAGTTCCTCCGCGTGCTCGGGCCCCTGAGCGATCCCGCCGCGCACGGCGGCGACCCGGCCGACGCGGTGCACCTCGTCGTCCCGTCGCTGCCCGGGTACGGCTTCTCCGGGCCGACGCCGGACGGCGGATGGACGCCGGCGCGGATGGCGCGGGCGGTGGCCGAGCTCGTGCGGCGCCTCGGGTACGACCGCTACGTCGTCCACGGCGGGGACTGGGGATCGCACGTCGGGCGTGACCTGGCCGCCGCCGACGCCGCGCACGTCGCGGGCCTGCACGTGACGATGACGCCGGGGCTGGCGGTCGACGGCGACCCG
Organism: Actinomycetota bacterium; assembly: GCA_030773455.1. Lineage (GTDB taxonomy): Bacteria > Actinomycetota > Actinomycetes > Mycobacteriales > Geodermatophilaceae > Geodermatophilus. The sequence goes on along the minus strand of JALYNA010000089.1, from coordinate 4,842 downwards.
GCCGCCGCAGAGCGGGCCGGCCGGTACGCCCGCGAGCTGGCCGGCTACAACAAGCTGCAGGCGACCCGGCCGCTGTCCCTGGCGCCGGCGCTCACCGACTCACCGGCCGCGCTGCTGGCCTGGATCGCCGAGCGCTTCGCCGAGTGGACCGACCCGGCCAGCGAGGTCGACGTCGACCAGCTGCTGGCCGACGTCGCCGTGTACTGGTTCACCCGCACCGGGCCCTCGTCGGCGCAGCTCTACTGGGAACGCACCCACGCGCCGGCCCCCGGCTGGGCGCCGGACGTGCCGACCGGCGTCGCGGTGCTGCCGCACGACCTCTTCCGCCCGCCCCGCGCGGCGGCGGAGGAGGCGCTCGACCTGGTGTCGTGGACCGAGTTCAACCGCGGCGGGCACTTCGCCGCCATGGAGGTGCCCGAGCTGCTGGTCGAGGAGCTCAGGCGGTTCCTGCGCCTCGTCCGCCCCTGACCGGTGCGGGGACGGCAGCGGTCGCGTCCGCGTTGCCCGGCAGCGGGGCGAACCGGCGCAGCCGCAGGCTGTTGGTGACCACGAAAACCGAGCTGAACGCCATCGCGGCGCCGGCGATCATCGGGTTGAGCAGGCCCGCCATGGCCAGCGGGATCGCCGCCACGTTGTAGGCGAACGCCCAGAACAGGTTGCCCTTGATGACGGCCAGCGTGCGGCGGGCCAGCCGGATCGCGTCGGCGGCCGCCCGCAGGTCGCCGCGGACCAGCGTGAGGTCGCTGGCCTCGATCGCGACGTCGGTGCCGGTGCCCATGGCCAGGCCCAGGTCGGCGGCGGCCAGCGCGGCGGCGTCGTTCACCCCGTCGCCGACCATGGCCACGACCCGTCCCTCGCCCTGCAGCCGGCGGACGACGTCCACCTTGCCCTGCGGCAGCACCTCGGCGACGACCTCGTCGATGCCGACCTGCGCGGCGACCGCGCGGGCGGCCCGCTCGTTGTCGCCGGTGAGCAGGACCGGGTGCAGCCCCAGGTCGCGCAGCTGCACGACGGCGGCCGCGGAGGTGTCCTTGACCGCGTCGGCCACGACCAGCACGCCACGGGCGGCGCCGTCCCAGCCGACGGCGACCGCGGTGCGGCCGGCGGCCTCGGCCTCGTCAGCGGCCCGCTCCAGGGCCGCGGGCAGCGGCTGCGACCAGTCGGCCAGCAGCCGCCGGCGCCCCACCACCACCGCGGAACCGTCGACGACGCCCGTGACGCCCAGCCCCTCGACGTTGGCGAACCCCTCCACCGCCGGCAGGGGGCCGGACTCGGCCGCGGCCCGAGCGACGGCCTGCGCGATCGGGTGCTCCGAGGCCGCCTCCAGCGCCCCGGCGCGGCGCAGCACCTCGTCGGCGGACTCGCCCTCGGCCGGGACGACGCCGAGCAGCGTCATCCGGCCGGTGGTCACCGTGCCGGTCTTGTCCAGGACGACGGTGTCGACCCGGCGGGTGCTCTCGAGGACCTCCGGGCCCTTGATCAGGATGCCCAGCTGCGCGCCGCGGCCGGTGCCGACCATGAGCGCGGTCGGCGTGGCCAGCCCGAGCGCGCACGGGCAGGCGATGATAAGCACCGCGACGGCGGCGGTGAAGGCGGCGGACAGCCCGGCGCCGGTGCCGATCCAGAAGCCGAGGGTGGCCACGGTCAGCGCCAGCACGACCGGCACGAAGACCCCGGACACACGGTCGGCCAGCCGCTGCACCTCGGCCTTGCCGTTCTGCGCCTCCTCGACCAGCCGGGCCATCTGCGCCAACTGGGTGGTGGCGCCGACGCGGGTGGCGCGCACGACCAGCCGGCCGCCGGCGTTGACCGTGCCGCCGACGACGGGGTCGCCGGGGCCCACCTCGACCGGCACGGACTCGCCGGTGAGCATGGAGGCGTCGACGGCCGAGGAGCCGTCGGTGACCTCGCCGTCGGCGGCGATCTTCTCCCCGGGGCGGACGACGAACTGCTCGCCGACGGCCAGCTCGCCCACCGGGACCCGCTGCTCGGTGCCGCCGCGCAGCACCGACACCTCCTTGGCGCCGAGCTCCAGCAGGGCCCGCAGCGCGGCGCCGGCCCGGCGCTTGGACCGGGCCTCGGCGAAGCGCCCGGCCAGGAGGAACGTGGTCACCCCGGCGGCGGCCTCGAGGTAGATGGTGGCGCTGCCGTCGGTGCGCGCGATGGTCAGCTCGAACGGGTGGGTCATCCCGGGCATCCCGGCGGTGCCCCAGAACAGCGCGTACAGCGACCACAGGAACGCCGCGCCGGTGCCCAGCGACACCAAGGTGTCCATGGTCGCGGCGCCGTGGCGCAGGTTGGTCCAGGCGGCACGGTGGAACGGCAGCCCGCCCCACACGACGACCGGCGCGGCCAGGGTGAGCGAGAGCCACTGCCAGTTCGGGAACTGCAGTGCCGGGACCATCGCCATCGCGACGACCGGGACGGTGAGGACGGTGCAGATCAGCAGCCGGGTGCGCAGTGCGCGCACCGGGTCGTCGGCCGGCTCGGTCTCGTCGACGGCCTCCGGGGCGGGGGGCTCGGGCAGCCGGGCGGTGTAGCCGGTCTTCTCGACGGTGGCGATGAGGTCCTCGGGCGTGGTCCCGGGGCCGAAGCTGACCCGTGCCTTCTCGGTGGCGTAGTTGACGGTGGCGGTGACGCCGTCGAGCTTGTTCAGCTTCTTCTCGACGCGGTTGGCGCACGAGGCGCACGTCATGCCGCCGATCAGCAGCTCGACGTCGGTGGTGGCCGGTGCTGCCGGCAGGGTGCTCATCCGTGGTCCTCCTCGTGGCCGGGGTCCGCGGTGGGGCCCGCGCCCGGCGTGGCCGGGTCGTGCCCCGCCGGAGCGGAGGACTCCTCCGCGGCGGGGCCAACCGGCCCGACGGCGGCGCCCACGCCCACGGCCGCGCCGAAGACGGCGGCCAGGCCGAGGCCGAAGGCGGCCAGCGTGACGGGTGTCCTCATGGTGGCGCGGGATGCGGCCGGCTCAGCCGGCCGCGACCTCGTAGCCGGCCTCCTCGACGGCGGCGCGCACGGCGCCCTCGTCGACCGGCTCGTCGCTGGTGACGGTCAGGCCGCCGCTGGCCAGGTTGACGTCGACGGCGGTGACCCCGGGGACGGCGCTGACCTCCTCGGTGACGGCGGTGACGCAGTGGCCGCAGGTCATGCCGACGACGGTGTAGCTCGCGGTGCTCATGCTGGTTTCCTCCCGGGGGATGTGTGTGCAGACGACGGATCAGGACCGGACCAGGCGGGCGATCGCCTCGGACGCCTCGCGGACCTTCTCGTCGGCCTCGCGGCCGCCGGCCTGCGCGGCGTGGACGACGCAGTGCGACAGGTGCTCCTCGACCAGGCCGAGGGCGACCGACTGCAGCGCCTTGGTCATCGCCGAGACCTGGGTGAGGATGTCGATGCAGTACTTCTCGTCCTCGACCATCCGCTGCAGCCCGCGGGCCTGCCCCTCGATGCGGCGCAGCCGCTTGAGGTAGTCGTCCTTGCGGTGCATGTAGCCGTGCTGGCCGGCCGCTCCGCTGCTGTCCACGGTGGTCCTCCCAACGCGTCCGGTGGGCGCTCGGGTATAACCATACCCCCCTAGGGCATAATGGCGCGGTGCGTCGTCCGTCACGCGCCGCCCCGCAGCCGGTCGACCGTGGCCTGCAGCCGCTCGCTGTCGGCGCGGGCGTCGGCCAGCTCGTCCTGCAGCCCCAGGATCACCTCGGCCGAGGCCAGCGTGTGGCCGTCGTCGAGCAGGCCGCGCAGCCGCGCGGCCAGGGCGAGCTGGTGGCGGGAGTAGCGGCGGTGGCCCCCGGGGGAGCGGTGCGGCTGGAGGACGCCGGCGGTGTCCAGGCTGCGCAGGAAGGCCGCCTGGACGCCGAGCAGCGCGGCCGCCTGGCTCATGGTGAGCGCGGGGAAGTCCGGATCGTCGAGGCGACCGACCGGATCGCCGTCCCGGGAGTCGGACGCGGTCATCGGCGGTCCTCCGGATGTCGGGTGCTGGTGGCTCCGGGAGAGCGCGAGGGCCGGGTCCGTGCGGACCCGGCCCTCGTACGGGACGCCGCCGGTCAGCTCTCGACGGCCTTCTGCTCCGACGGCTCGCCGTCGATGGTGCGCCCCTCGACGGAGGCCGGCGTGTCGGCACGGGTGACCGAGATCTTGCGGGCCCGCGCCTTCTCGGCGACCGGGATGCTCACGGTGAGCACGCCGTCGTGGTAATGCGCCTCGAGCCGGTCGGTGTCCAGGCTCCGACCGAGGACGAGCTGCCGCGTGTAGCTGCCGTAGGGACGCTCGGCGATCGCCCACTCGGCGTTCTCCACCTGGGGCACGGAGCGCTCCGCGGTGACGGTCAGCGTGGTGCCCTCGACCTGCAGGTCGATGGAGCCGGGGTCGACGCCGGGCAGGTCGAAGTGGGCGACGAAGTTCTCGCCGACGCGGTAGGCGTCCATCGGCATGCCCGACAGCGGACGGGCGGTCAGGCCGCCGCCCCGGCCGGTCAGCTGGTCCAGCGCCCGAAAGGCGGCGGACGTGGCGGCGAACGGGTCATAGGCGGTCAGCATGGCCATGGCTGTGTCAACCTCCTGGTGTTCGTGCTGGTGTTCGCTACCCGAGGTGAACCTCTGGTGGCGACTGGAGATTACCTCGTGCACGCATCACAGTAAACATCCAGCGCGAACTTTTCTTCCGCGACGGCGCCGCGCTCGTCAGGCGGCCCGCTCGGGCAGGTCGACGCCGGTCAGCCCGGCCGAGGCCACCCACAGCCGGCGGGCGAGATCGGGGTCGCTGGCCGCGGGGGTCCGGCCGACCAGCGTGGGGGCGCCGCGCCACTCGCCCAGGCCCCGGGGGCCGAGGTAGCTGCCGCCGGGGAGG
>JALYNA010000088.1 GCA_030773455.1 Actinomycetota bacterium | reverse complement strand
CCGCGCCCGCTGGATCGCCTGCGACGGGCAGGTCACCCGCATCGTCATGGGCCCCGACGGCATGCCGCTGGACTACGGCCGCACCGTGCGCCTGGTGCCCCCGCACGTCCGCCGCGCCGCGGAGGTCAGCGACGGCGGCTGCGTGTTCACCGGCTGCGGCGCGCCGACCTGGTGGTGCGACGTCCACCACCTGCTGGAGTGGATCAACGGCGGCGAGACCAACCTGGAGAACTCCGCGCTGTTGTGCGAACGGCACCACACCAAAGTCCACCACGGGTTCCGGGTCGAACGACAACCCGACGGCCGATGGCACACCTGGCGACCAGATGGCACCGAGATCCTGACCGGACCGCAGCGCACCGGCCCGCTGCTCGACGCAGCCGCCTGACCCGACACACCTCCTCACGACCGCCTCCGCCACGGAGGACGGTCGTGAGGAGGCGGCTCCACGTGGGCCACGTGGGCCGCTCGGGGGCGTTGCGACTCGGCCCGGTGTCTCCCCTCCCCCGGGTGAGCACCCACCGCTCCCGGGATGCCCGTCCGCCCGCTCAACCGCCCAGCGGGTCCTCGTTCTTGCCGAGCCGGGAGATCCGCACCAGGCCGGCAGCGAACCGGGCGAGGTCGTCGGCCGGCACCTGTTCCGCGAGCCGGTCGACGTCGCTGGGCAGGCCCACCCGGGCCGCTCCCTGCAGGGCCCGGTCGTCGAGGTACGGCCGCACCCACGGCCAGACGGCCTGCACCTCGCGCAGGAAGACGGCGGCCCCCGTCACGCCGATGCCCTTGACCTCCTGGAGCAGCCGTGCAGCTCGGTCGACGTCCCCGTCCGCCTGCTCGGCCAGCCGGCGCAGGTCCCCGCCGTACCGGTCGAGCACGAGCTGGGCGGCCTCGCCGAGCTGGGTCGAGGTGCGCTCGTCGTAGCGGCGGTAGTGCCCGCGACCGAGGGCGTCGACCCGTCCTGCCAGCTCGCGTCGCACATCTTCTGCGGCGTGGTGAAGCGGGCCGCGCGCAGTTCCCGTGCCGCGGCGACCGCGATGTCGGCGCCGATCCGGGCCGACAACAGCTCGGCGAGAAGAGCAACTGGAACAGCGGCGCCGGTTCGTCCTTCAAGCGGATGCCCGCCTCGTCGGCGTACGTCGTCCCGTGGCGGTCCAGGACGGCGCGGGCGGTGTCCTTCGCAGAGGGGCTCACGCAGGGGCGACTACCCCGCTCGGGCAGGAGCAGCACGGCGTTCGCGTCCTGGTGATCCCGTCCACGCGTGCGCCGCGAGGGCACGGGCCGGTCGGTCGGTGTCCGACACGTGCCCTCGCGCACGGTCAGGGGGTATAGGTCACCTAGTTCGCGAAAGCGACCAACTGGTCCTGGGTGAAGGCCGCCGGCGCCTGGACGACGAAGGTGGTCCCGTCGGGGAACTGCGCCTGCAGGTACCAGCCCCGGTGACCGCCGCCATGGTCGATCCGCACCAGCTGGGCCGGCCGCTCGTGCACCGTCACCGGGATGACCGGACCGACCGGCCCCTTGAGCTGGCCGCGCAGCTCGTCGGCCGGGACGACCTCCTCGGGCATGGGGACGTGGAGGGTGAGGTCCTGCTCCGGGTGGGCGTCGTTGCGAAGGGTGAGGATCCGACCGCCCTCCTTGAAGAAGTCCACGCTCCAGCCGGCGGGGGCCAACTGCAGCTTAAGCGGCACGGCCTGAGGCCGGTCCACCAGCGCCTCGGCCACCGCGGACAACCGGCCTCCGTTGCCGTACCTGCCCTCTCCGTAGACAGTGACCCATTGACCGGACGCCCTCTCCCAGACAAGGGATGCGAGCTCGGACTGCGACCCCTCGGGTCGGAGCACCGTGAGAGAGCCGTCTCGACCGTCGACCACGACGTCCTGCTCCGTCATCTCTCCGGAGAAGCCCTCAAGCGGCGGATCGGGTTCCTCCGATCGCACGCTCACGTGCAGGCCGCCACGTCGATTCGCGCTCAAGTAGTGCATCGAAGTCCCGTCGCTCCCGCCCTCGAACGTGGGACCGCTGGTTCCCGGCGGGGGAGCCGGGAGTGACAGCGGGAACGTCGGCATGTCGAAATCGACGAGCGTGACGCTGCCAGGCGGAGGGGCCGCGGGGTCCGGTGCCGCGATCACCACGGCGCCGGCCCAGGCGGCGGCCACGGCGGCCAGGCCCGCGCCGACGCGCAGGGCGAGCCGCCGGCCCGGGCGGCGGCGCCGGCGGAGCGTCGGCCGACCCCCGATCTCGATCATCAGCGCGGCACGGGCGGCCTGACGCGCCTCGGTGGTGAGCGCCGGGCCCTTGGGACCGGCCTCGCGGAGCAGCGTGATCTCGTTCATCGGATCTCCTCGGAGGTGTCAGCGAGGGGCCAGTCGGGACCGAGCGCGGCGCCCGTCTGGCGGCGGGCCCGGTTGAGGCGGGAGCGGACGGTGCCGGTGGGGACGTCGAGCGCGGCGGCGATCTCCTCGTAGCCGAGCTGCCCCCAGGCGAAGACAGCAGGACGTCGCGGTCCCGCACGTGCAGCGCGGCCAGGGCGGCAGCGAGCGGGCCGCGCAGCGCCTCGGCGGTCCACCGGTCGGACGCCTCGCCGGGGTCGTCGTCCCGGGTCGGCGGCTCGGCGGCGGCGCGGGCGAGGGCCCGGTAGCGACGCCGCTCGGCTCGCGCGTGCCCGTGCACGAGGTTGGTGGCGATGCCGATCAGCCAGGGCCGGACCTCGAGGCGCTCGGGCCGGTAGTCGGCCCGCCGGCGGAAGGCGATGAGGAACGTCTCGCTGAGCAGGTCGTCGGCCAGCTCCCCGACCCGGCGCCCCAGGTAGGGGTGCACCTCCCCCGCGTGCCGGTCCAGCTCCGGCTCGTCGACGGACCGGGCGACGAGCTCGGCGTCCGGGGGTCGGGCCGACGGCAACGCGCGCAGGGACGGCGGCTCGGGCGGGGGGCCGGCATCGGTCCAGACCGGCAGAGGCACGGAGCGTGACGATCCGGCCGCGAGGGGTGAAGTCGTCACACCCCCCTCCATGTCCGGAGCGGCGAATCGGGTTCACGGCCGGGATGACGCACCCCGGCGCATGGCCGCTGCCCTCGCGGTGTACCACGAGGACGGCGGTCACGAGGCGTGTTCCGTGGCTCGGATCGGCCACAGCGGGTCGTGGGCCGATGAGGCGTTCCACGTGGAACGGGTTACGTCCGTCAGTTCCGGCGCAGCGCCCTCCCGGCTCAAACTGGAGCCCCGACCGAGGAGGCCCATCCATGCCCGAGCCGCACCTGCGCGCCGCCGACGCCGACCGAGCGGCCGTCGCCACCGAGCTCGGTGAGCAGATGAGCGCCGGGCGGCTGACCGTCGCCGAGTACGACGAGCGGCTGGCCCGGGCCTACGCCGCGCGGACCTACGGCGAGCTCGAGGTGCTCGCCGCCGACCTGCCCGACCGGCCGCGCAGCCGCCGCCGGCCACGCACCCGGCCGTCCTTGCGGTGTCCCGCGTGCGGCGGGCGGTCCCGGGAAGCGGCCTGGCGCACCTGGGCCCTCGTCGCGGTCATCGTGCTGACCGTCTGGGCCGCCACCTCGATCGGCTCGGGCGAGCTGCGCTACTTCTGGCCGGTCTGGGTGGTCGGCCCGTGGGGCGTGGTGCTGACCGCCCAGACGCTCGGCCGCGGGCGCGGCGACGACGTCCGCCGCCGGCCGACCTGAGCGGGCAACCACGGGCGCGGGTGACAGCGGCACGGAGCGGGTAGCGCCCGAGGACCGCCATCGCCGCAGAACGGGGGACCCGTGCACACGATCACCGAACGCTTCACCGAGGCGCTGCACCGCATCGACAGCGACCGCGACGTCCAGCCCATGCTCGACCTCACCGGGAACGATGCGCAGCTGGTCAAGCTGGACGAGCACCACGAGGCCACGGGCAAGGACGGCGCGAAGACGTTCTGGGAGGACTACCGCAACGTCTTCGGCGACCTCGAGACCACCTTCACGCACAGCGTCGTGGGCGAGGACAGCGCCGCCCTGGAGTGGACCTCGACGGGCACCCTGCGCAGCGGCAAGCCGTTCCGGTACCGCGGCGTGACCGTCATCGAGGGCGACGAGAACCGGCTCACCGGCGTCCGCACGTACTACGACTCCGCGGCCTTCGTGCAGGAACGCGGCGGCACGGCCTGAGCCCGGGAGACACAGCGAGCCGGCCCCGTCGGGGGCCGGCTCGTCGTACGGGGTGGGCAAGGGGGGAGTTGAACCCCCACGTCCTTACGGACACACGGACCTGAACCGTGCGCGTCTGCCATTCCGCCACTTGCCCTGGCGAGGGAGAACATTAGCAGCCGGACCGCGGAACCCCCGGAGGGGGGCGGACGTCCTCTCGAGGGGTCCGGCGCGCGCCGGGGAACGTGAGTCGGTCCACAGCTGGCCGGCCCGTCGACGGCTACGATCATCGGTGGCAGACCGGACGACCGCGCGAACGCAAGGGAGCGACTGTGGGCGTGCTGCAGCGCTTCGAGCGGCGACTGGAGGGCATGGTCGGGCTGGCCTTCGCCCGGATCTTCAAGGGCAAGGTGCACCCGGCCGAGATCGCCAAGGCCCTGACCCGCGAGGCCGACGAACAGCGCGCGGTGATGGGTGAGGGCCGCGTCCTGGCCCCCAACATCTACGACGTCCGGCTCGGCGCCACCGACTACGACCACCTGGCCGAGTGGTCCGAGCAGCTCGCCGCCCAGCTCGCCGACATGGTCACCGAGCACATCGAGGCCGAGGGCTACCAGGTCTTCGACGCCGTCCAGGTCCGCCTGGAGCGCGACGACGGGCTGCCCACGGGCGTGTTCGAGGTCAGCTCGCACGTCGCCGACCCGGATGCCCGGCCGGGTATCCGGCTCGACCAGCCCGCCGGTCCCCGTAGCGGCGCCGTCCCACCACTGCCCCCGCTGCAGGGCCGCATGGCCACCGACACCGGTCGCCAGTCCCCCTCGACGGTGGTCGGGCGCGCCGGCAGCCGCCACGGCGTCACCCACGTCCTGCTCGTCGACGGACCGGGCACCCGGCACGAGCTGACCACCGGGCGCAACGTCATCGGCCGCGGCACCGACGCCGACATCCGGCTGCCCGACACCGGAGTGAGCCGCAAGCACGTCGACGTCGTCCTGGACAACGGGACGGCGATCGCCGAGGACCTCGGGTCGACCAACGGCACCCTGGTCAACGGCCGGCGGATCACCCGCCAGCCACTCGCCGATGGCGACGTCATCCGCATCGGCCACTCGGTGCTGGTCTACCGGCAGGACGGCGCGTGAGGCGGGTACCGTGATGACCGCCGAGATCGTGCTGCAGATCTTCCGTTTCGGCTTCCTGCTGCTGCTGTGGTTGTTCATCTTCGCCGCGTTCCGGGTGGTCCGGGCCGACCTGTTCGGCGGTCGTGCCGGGCGGGTGGCCTCGGTGCCGCCGCGCGCGGCCAGACCCGGCAAGAAGCCCCGCGGCGGTCCCAAGACGCTGGTGGTCACGGCGGGTCCGCTCACCGGCACCAAGATCACCCTGGGCGAGCAGCCGATCCTCATCGGCCGCGCCGACGACTCCACCCTGGTCCTCACCGACGACTTCGCCAGCTCCCGGCACGCGCGGCTGACCAACCGCGGCGGCCAGTGGTACGTCGAGGACCTCGGCTCCACGAACGGCACCTACCTCGACCAGCAGCGCGTGCAGGGCCCGCTGCTGGTGTCGCCCGGTCAGCCGATCCGCATCGGCCAGACCGCCCTGGAGCTGCGTTCGTGACCGGCCTCGCCCCGGGGAGCCGGGCCCGATGACCCTCGCGCTGCGCTACGCGGCCCGGTCCGACCGCGGCCTGGTCCGTGGCAACAACCAGGACTCGGTCTACGCCGGACCCCGGCTGCTCGCCGTCGCCGACGGGATGGGCGGCCACGCCGCCGGCGACGTCGCCAGCAAGGTGGTCATCGCGGCGCTGGAGCACCTGGACGACGACGCTCCGTCCGGCGACATGCTGCAGGCGCTGCGGGCCGCGGTCTTCGAGGGCAGCGAGCACCTGCGCGAGGTGATCCTCGAGTCCCCGCAGCTCGAGGGCATGGGCACCACGCTCACCGCGATCCTCTTCGCCGGCGGCCGGCTGGCGCTGTGCCACGTCGGCGACTCGCGCGCCTACCTGCTGCGCGACGGCGTCCTGCAGCAGATCACCCACGACGACACGTTCGTCCAGACGCTGATCGACGACGGGCGGATCACGGTTGAGGAGGCCAACCACCACCCGCAGCGCTCCCTGCTGCTGCGGGCCCTCAACGGGCAGGACGTCGACCCCGACCTGTCGATGCGCGAGGCCCGCGTCGGCGACCGCTACCTGCTCTGCTCCGACGGCCTGTCCGGCGTGGTCAGCGAGGAGACCCTGGCCGAGGCCCTCCAGGACCCCGACCCCCAGTCGACCGCCGACCGGCTCATCGAGCTGGCGCTGCGCAGCGGCGGGCCGGACAACATCACGGTGATCGTGGCCGACGTCGTCGAAGATGGCGGCGGGGGCACCTTCCCGGTCGACCCGGTGGTCGACGGTGCCGCCGGGGACAACGTCGGGCAGCGCGCGGTCGACCCGCGCTCGGCGGCCGGGCGGGCCGCGCTCGCCGACCCGCGGCCGGCACCCC
>JALYNA010000087.1 GCA_030773455.1 Actinomycetota bacterium | reverse complement strand
TAGGTACATTTCCGCTGTGGAGACGATCGGGCTGCGAGAGCTGAACCAGAACCCGTCGAGAGCGGTGGCGCGGGTCCGTGCCGGCGTGACCGTCGTCGTGACCGACCGGGGTCGCCCGATCCTGCGCATGGTGCCCGAGGTCGAACGGCCGGGCGCGTTGCACGAGCTCGTGGCCTCCGGCGAGGCGACCGCACCGATCGACCAGGACATGCCGGAGCTGATCCCCGACCTGGCTCCCGAGGTCGATAGCCTGGCGGAGCTGTTGGTCGCCGATCGGCGCCGCGAGCGCGACCGTTGATCTACTTCGACGCCAGCGCACTGGTGAAGTTCGTCAAGCGGGAGGCGGAGTCGGAGGCGTTGCGGAGCTGGCGTCGCCAGCTCCCCCCGGGTACCGAACTGGCGACGAGCGAGTTGGCCGCTCTGGAGATCAGCCGCACGCTGCTGCGCGCCGGGGTGGATCACCAGCGGGTTCCCTATGTGACGGGGCAGGCGGTGCGCGGGCTCTACCTCGTGGACCTCAGCAGTGCCGTCCTTGCCCGCGCGAAGGCATACCGGGTCCGCGAGCTGGGCTCGCTGGACGCCGTGCACCTGGCCACGGCCGAACCCTTCCGGCCTGAACTGACCGACTTCGTCACCTACGACCACGAGCTGGCCGCCGCAGCGACCGAGCTGGATCTTCCTGTGCGGTCGCCGTCCTGACCGGCCCCACCGGCAGCCGTCCCGGTCAGCGACGGCGGCGCTGGCGGGTGTGCCGGTCGTAGAGCTCGAGCAGCTCGTCGGTCCCGGTTGCGTCGAAGGCCTCGGGGTCGTAGTCGTCGCCCAGCCACTCGAGCAGCTCGGCGTCCTCGTCCTCGGCGCCGGCGGGGTCGGCGAGGAGCTCGAGCAGGTGTTGGTAGCCGGGGACGCCGCCGCAGTCCTCCGGTGGGCAGGCGCGGGCACCGCCCAGGCAGCGCGGCCGGTCCGGACCGGCCGGGACCGGCCGGCGCCCGATGCGGAGGTCGTGCTCCCAGCCGTCACCGAAGTCGTATTCGTAACGGAACCGGGAGACCCGGGCCGCCACGTCGCCCACCGTGGTGGTCTCCTCGTCGCCCAGCTCACCGGGGAAGTCCTCGACGTCGCCGTCGATCTCGAACAGGTGCAGGTGGTAGTCCTCCCAGCCCATCGCCGTCTGCAGCACCGCGTGCAGCTCGCGCAACGTCAGCGACGGGGGGGACCGCGAGCCGCCGCCACACCCGCGGCCGGGTGTGCCTCAGGGTGACGTTCAGCTCCACGGCCGGCCCGTCCACCCCCTGCGTCGCCGTCGGCGGGCGAGAGACGGCGGCCGGCGCAGGCTGCTCGTCGGGCGGGGCGAGCAGCGCGGCGCGGGCCAGCGCGACCGCCTCGGGCGTCGGCGGCGGGACGGGATCGGGCCAGCGCCGGCGCCCGAGCAAGCCGAGGCGGTCGAACACCGTCCGGGTGGGCCGGGCCAGCTCCAAGGCGTGGCCGGCCGTCGGCGGCCGTCCGGTGCCGCTCTCGCTCCAGCCCAGCACCGTCAGGCCCTCGGCCAGCAACTCGCCCGGCTCGGGCCGGGCCGCGGCGACGGTGAGCAGGTAGAGCAGCCCGGCGTCGCGTTCGGGGCCGTTGCGGGCGACCGGCAGCCGGGCGGCGAGGTGCTGCCAGAGGCCGGCCGGGTCGTCGGTGACCCGGCGCCCGGCGACGGTGGGCAGCAGCGTGCCGCGGTGCTTGCGGAGCAGGCCCAGCCGTTGCGCCGAGTCGCGCAGGTCCAGCACCGGGAGCGTCTGGTCCTCCCGGTTGTGCTTGCTGATCCAGTCGTCGACCCAGCCCAGCTGCTGCATCGTCTCGGCGACCAGGGCCGGCGGCAGGTAACCGGCCTGGGTCAACCGGACGCCGTCGCGGACACGCGCCAGCAGCCAGCGGTAGGACTCGACGACGCCGGCCTCCGGCAGCCCCGGCGGGGCGCCCTCGAGCGCCGCATCGTCGATCAACCGGAGCATCGCCAGCGACCGCGTGGAACCCAGGCGCTCGACCAGGTCTGCGACGGAGGAACGCACCCGCCGATCATCGCAGCGCGGGTGCGGCGGGACGGCGTGTCCGGTCCCCGCGGCACATGCGCCAGACGTGGGACGACGGTAACCCGGCTCGTACCCGTCCGACTCCATGACTTCGTCGTTGCCTCGTCGACGACCTCGGGTCGCGGTCGTGCCGGTCTGCGGCTCGCCACACGGCCGCGACTCCGTGAGGTGGGCGGTCGGTCGCCGTCCGGGGTCCTCGGCTCACGCCGGTTCCGTGGCTCACCATTCCGGTCGTACGGTCGCCCGCGTGCGCAGACCGCTCACCCCCGACGACGTCGAGCAGCTGTACGCACGGGCCGGGACGCCGGAGGAGCACCGTGCGGCGGCGGAACGGCTCGCGGCCTGGGCGGAGGAACCCCATCCGGGCGACCGGGACGCCTCCCCGCCTCCCTGCTGGTCAGTGCCGGCGAGCACCTCACCGAGGCCGGGGATGTCGAGGCCGCCGTTGCCGTGTTCCGCCGCGCTGTCGCGGCCGGCCAGCACGTGCCGCCCGACGTCCGCTGCTACCTGCACGGCGGGGTGCTCGGGCTGGGCGACGTCGACGCCGCGCGCCGGATCGCCGAGGAGATGCGCCGCGAGCGCCCGGCCGACGGGGACGTCTACCGGTTCCTCGGCGAGAACCACGAGCTGGCGGGCGACCTCCGCGAGGCACACCGCTGGCTGACCATGGGGGCACGGTGGGCGTTCAACGAGATCGAGGACGGGGACGACCGCGCGGCAGAGGACGCCGCCGGTCTGCTGATGGCCCGGGTGCGCGTGCGCCGCGCGCTCGGCCTGCCGCTCGATAAGTACGACGCACTCGTCGCATCCGCACTGCTGAACGAGCGCGCCGCCTCCGACTGACAGGCGCCTCATGTCACCCGCGCGCGGGGGTGACCGCCACGGAGCGGGACCTCAGCCGCCCAGGGCTCTCACCATGTTCATCACGGTGGCCATCTGCGGGCCGCGCTTGGTCGCGTAGTCGACGTCCCCGGGACCGAGGTAGCCCCACCAGTCCCAGCACCCCTTAGGGTTGCCGAGCGTGGCGTCCGAGCGGGCCTGCGGATAGAGGACGAAGCCGTTGGTGTCGGCGTAGGTGTTCAGGTTGGACTGATCGACGAAGGTCCGGCCGATCTGCTCGGCGGTCTGCTGGCAGCCGTGCAGGGCCACGAGGACCTTGCAGCCGGCGTTCGGCCGGGTGCAGTCGCGCGGCGTGTACAGGTAGCCGGTCGGGCCCATGCCGATCGCCGCCGCACCGGTCCGGGTGACGTCGCCGATGCCCGGGGACGCCGGGACCGCGTAGGAGTCCTGGGAGAACTCGGTGAC
>JALYNA010000086.1 GCA_030773455.1 Actinomycetota bacterium | reverse complement strand
TGTTGCCCAACCTGTTCCTCTCCATCACGCAGGAGGGGCAGAACCAGAACTTCCCGTTCGGTGGCACCGCGGTGCTCATCATGGTCGGAGTGGGGTTGGAAACGGTGAAACAGATCGAGACGCAACTGAACCAGCGCAACTACGAAGGGTTCCTGAAGTAGTGCGCGTCGTCCTGCTGGGCCCCCCCGGTGCAGGCAAGGGGACCCAGGCGCAGTTCATCGCGGAGCGGCTCGGCGTCCCGGCCATCTCGACCGGTGACATCTTCCGGGCCAACGTGAGCGGCAAGACCGACCTGGGGCTGAAGGCCAAGGGCTACATGGACGCCGGTGACCTCGTACCGGACGAGATCACCGTGGCCATGGTCAAGGACCGGTTGGCCGAGGACGACGCCAAGAGCGGCTTCCTCCTCGACGGCTTCCCGCGCACGATCGCCCAGGCCGAGCAACTCCAGGAGTCCCTGCGCGAGCTCGGTCAGCGTCTGGACTGCGTGCTGGAGCTCGTCGTCGACGAGGATGAGCTGGTCCAACGCCTGTCCAGCCGGCGCACGCTGGTCGACGGGGAGTGGGTGCAGCGCTCCGACGACCAGCCGGAGACCGTTCGGCGCCGGCTGCAGGTCTACCGTGAACAGACCGCCCCGCTGTCGGGCTGGTACGACACCGCCGGACTGCTGACGCAGGTCGACGCCATCGGTGCCGTCGAGGAGGTCACCGGGCGGGCACTGTCCGCCCTGGAGGCCTGCGGGGGCGCGCGTCCCGACGGGTCGGGCGCGGGCTGAGGACGGGCGGTGCAGATGACGGCCGCCGGGATCCTCGGCCGGCTCCCGCTGCTGGCGAAGTGGAGTGGACGGATGATCCAGATCAAGACGCCGCACGAGCTCGAGCTCATGCGGGGTGCGGGGCTCGTCGTGGCCGGTGCCATCGCGGCCGTCCGCGCCGCCGTCCGGCCCGGTGTGACCACCGGTGAGCTGGATGCCATCGCGGAGGACCACATCCGCAGTGCCGGGGCCGTGCCGTCCTTCCTCGGCTACCACGGCTTCACCGGCAGCATCTGCGCGTCGATCAACGACGAGATCGTGCACGGCATCCCCGACCGGAGCCGAGCCCTCGCCGAGGGCGACAACATCTCCATCGACTGCGGGGCGATCCTGCACGGCTGGCACGGCGACTCGGCGGTCACCGTCACCGTCGGACCGCCGTCGGCGGAGGACGCGGCGTTGATCGACGTGACCGAGCGGTCGATGTGGGCCGGGCTGGCCCGGGCACTGGCCGGCGGGCGGCTCACCGACATCGGCCACGCCGTCGAGCAGACGATCATCGCCGAGCAGCACCGGTACGGGATCGTCGATCACTACGGCGGGCACGGCATCGGCACCGAGATGCACCAGGACCCGCACGTGCTGAACTACGGACGGCCCGGCCGCGGCCCGCGCCTGGTGCCCGGGCTCGCACTGGCCATCGAGCCGATGGTCACCGTGGGGGAGCCGGCCACCGTCGAGCTCGAGGACGGCTGGACGGTGGTCACCAAGGACGGGTCGCGCGCGGCCCACTTCGAGCACTCCGTCGCCATCACGCCCGAGGGCCCGTGGGTCCTCACGGCCGAGGACGGCGGCGTCGCGGGGCTGGCCCCCTTCGGGATCACCCCCCGCACCTGAAGAAGGGCCTCCCTCCTCCCCGCGCCTCGCAAGCTCGGCGCGGTCCCCGGGAGGGAGGCCGTTCCAGCACGTCACCATGGCCGGGTTGGAGGGGGGGCCGGGGCGGGGTACAGTGGCCGATGGCGCTAGCGCCGCCCTGCTGTCGTGCTGTGGCCGTACGACCCGGGGCGCCCTCGCGAGAGCGTCTGCACCAACCGTTCCGCACACCACCACGCGCGTCCGCCGGGTCCCGGCATGGACGCGCGGGGACACCAGCACCACCGAGTCAAGGAGCACGTTCAGGGCATGGCGAAGAAGGACGGGGCCATCGAGGTCGAGGGTCGCGTCGTCGAGCCGCTGCCCAACGCGATGTTCCGGGTCGAGCTGCAGAACGGGCACCGGGTGCTCGCCCACATCAGCGGCAAGATGCGGCAGCACTACATCCGCATCCTGCCCGAGGACCGCGTGGTCGTGGAGCTCTCGCCCTACGACCTGACCCGCGGTCGCATCGTCTACCGGTACAAGTAGCCGCCGCTGCGCGCCGCCCAGGGGCGGGCGCGCTCGGCGCACGATCGACAGGAATGAGGGGCGGCACCGGTGAAGGTCCAGCCGTCGGTGAAGAAGATCTGCGACAAGTGCAAGGTGATCCGCCGGCACGGCCGGGTCATGGTCATCTGCGACAACGCCCGCCACAAGCAGCGGCAGGGCTGAGGGAGTACCTGGACATGGCACGACTGGCCGGCGTCGACCT
>JALYNA010000085.1 GCA_030773455.1 Actinomycetota bacterium | reverse complement strand
CGGGCCGGTGCCGGTGCGGCGGCCGGCGCACGGGCACCCGCTGGCCGACGCGCTCGGCGCGGCCACCGCGGAGCTGGGCTTCCCCCACGAGCCGGACAAGAACGCCGACGGGCCGCCCGGGTGGGGGCCGGTCCCGCTCAACGTGGCCGGCGGGGTGCGGGTGAACACCGCCATGGCCTACCTCTCCCCGCGCCGCGGCCGGCCCGGGCTGACCGTGCGCGGCGGCGTGCACGTGCGCCGGGTGGTGGTCGAGGCCGGCCGCGCGGTGGGCGTCGAGACGGCGGACGGCGTCGTCCGGGCCGGTGAGGTGGTGCTGGCCGCCGGCGCCGTCGGGTCCCCGCAGTTGCTGCTGCTGTCGGGCATCGGCCCGGCCGACGACCTGCGCGCCCTGGGGATCGAGGTGGTGGCCGACGTCCCCGGCGTGGGGGCGGACTACACCGACCATCCCGACGTCTACGTCACCTGGCGGCCGGCCCCGCGGCTGCCGATGCCCCAGGACCTGCACCCGCTGCACGGCGTCCTCAACGCCACCGCCGACGGGTCCCCGGTGCCCGGTGACCTGGAGGTGCTGCCCTGGCTGAAGCCGTTCAGCCGGCTGATGGTGCCCCGGACCTCCGCCGGCGTCGCCCGGGTGCTGCGCCGGCCGGGGGCCACCCTGCGGGCGCTGCGCGGCGCCTCGCCGCACCGGCTGCTCGAGACCGTCCGGCGCCGCGACGACCTCTTCCTCGGCGTCGCGCTGCAACGGGAGGACAGCCGCGGCCGGCTCACCCTGACCGGCACCGACCCGGGCGTGCAGCCGCGGCTGGACTACTGCTACCTGACCACCGACTCCGACCGGCGGCGGATGCGGCAGGGGGTGCGGCTGGCGGCCGAGCTGCTGCGGACGGTCGCGCTGGCACCGCTGGTCGCCGAGCGGACCGGGCTGCCCGACGACGTCCTGGCCTCCGACCGCGAGCTGGACCGCTGGATCCGGCGCTCGCTGGCCACCGCCGTCCACCTGGCCGGGACGGCACGGATGGGCCCGGACGCCGACCCCGGCGCCGTGGTCGACCAGCGGCTGCGGGTCCGCGGGGTCGAGGGGCTGCGGGTGGTCGACACCTCGGTCATGCCTACGGTGACCTCCCGCGGGCCGGCGGCCACCGCCGTGGCGATCGGCGAGCGCGCCGCGGAGCTGATGGCCGCCGGCTGATCGGCTCCGACAGCGGCCAAGGGGACGCGACCGCTCACGCGGGGGCCTCGCCGGGGGAGCGCCTGCGGGGGCCGGGGACCCCCGCGCCGTTGTGCCCCGCGTGGGGTGCTGGTTACGGTCGGTCCCCGCTGTGAGCCCGCTCACGACCATGCCAGGAGGAGCCCAGGTGAAGACGAAAGCAGCAGTGCTGTGGGGGACCAAGCAGGACTGGCAGATCGAAGAGGTGGAGCTCGACGACCCGGTGGCCGGTGAGGTGCGGATCAAGCTGACCGCCTCCGGCATGTGCCACTCCGACGAGCACGTCCGCGAGGGCGACATCCAGATCCTGGAGCCGGGCGGCTTTCCCTTCATCGGCGGGCACGAGGGCGCCGGGGTGGTCGACAAGGTGGGCCCCGGCGTGACCTCGCTGAAGGAGGGTGACCACGTCGTCCTCGGGTTCATCCCCGCCTGCGGCCGCTGCGAGTCCTGCTCGACCGGGCACCAGAACCTGTGCGACAACGGTGCCACGCTGATCACCGGCCAGATGATCGCCGACGGCGGCTACCGGGCGCACGTGAAGGGCAAGGACGCCGCGACGATGTGCCTGATCGGTACCTTCTCGCCGTACGTGGTGGCCCACGAGTCGTCGGTCATCAAGATCGACGACGACATCCCCCTGGACAAGGCAGCGCTGGTCGGCTGCGGCGTGACCACCGGGTGGGGGTCGGCGGTCTACGCGGCCGAGGTCGAGGCCGGGGACACCGTCGTGGTCATCGGCATCGGCGGGGTGGGGGCCAACGCGGTCCAGGGCGCGGCGATGGCCGGGGCCAAGCGGGTCGTGGCCATCGACCCGGTGGAGTTCAAGCGCGAGCACGCCATGGCACTCAGGGCGACGCACACCTTCGCCAGCATGGAGGAGGCCGTGGAGCCGCTGCGGGAGCTCACCCGTGGGAGGATGGCGGACAAGGCGATCATCACCGTCGGCCGGATCGAGGGCAGCTACATCGCCCAGATGATGGCCCTGATCAAGAAGAATGGCACCGGCGTCGTGACCGGCATGGGCGACATGACCGCCACGGACGTCAGCCTGAGCCTGTTCGACCTGTCGATGATGCAGAAGCGGCTGCAGGGCTCGATCTTCGGCAGCGCCAACCCGCGCTTCGACATCCCCAAGCTGCTGGGCCTCTACCAGGAGGGTCAGCTCAAGCTCGACGAGCTGATCACCAAGACGTACCGGCTCGAGGACATCAACGAGGGCTACGCCGACATGCTCGCCGGCAAGAACATCCGCGGCGTGATCATGTACGGCGAGGAGGACTACTGAGCCGCTCCGGCGCGGTCCCGCTCCTCGACGCGGCGCTGCCCGACCGCCTGCGCGAGCAGGTGGTCGGTCGGCGCCGCGAGGTCGAGCTCGTCCTGGCGGCGCTGCTCGCCGGGCGGCACATGCTCCTCGAGGGGCCGCCCGGGACGGGCAAGTCGACCCTGCTGCGCGGGCTGGCGTGGGCCGCGGGCCTCGCCTTCGAGTTCGTCGAGGGAAACGCCGAGCTGACCCCGGCCCGCCTCATCGGCCACCACGACCCGTCGCGGGTCATGGCCGAGGGGTACTCCGGGGAGATCTTCGTCGACGGCCCGCTGAGCGCCGCCATGCGGGGTGGCGCGCTCCTCTACGTCGAGGAGATCAACCGGGTGCCCGAGGAGACGCTCAACGTCCTCATCACCGTGATGAGCGAGGGCGAGCTGCACGTCCCCCGGCTGGGCCGGCTGGTCGCCGCCGAGGGGTTCCGGCTGGTCGCGGCGATGAACCCCTTCGACGCGGTGGGGACCGCGCGGATCGCCTCGGCCATCTACGACCGCACGTGCCGCGTGCGCATGGACTACCAGAGCGCCGGGGACGAGACCGAGATCGTCCGCCGCAGCTCCCCCCAGGTGGAGGTGGACGACGAGTTCCGCGCCCGGGTGGTCGACCTCGTCCGGCGCACCCGCTCGCACCCGGACGTGCGGGTCGGCTCCTCTGTTCGCGGCGCGATCGACCTGGTCCTCGTGGCCGCCACCCTGGCCGGGCTGCGCCGCGCCGCCCCGACTGATCCAGAGGTGGGGCTCGACGCGGCGCTCACCGCCCTGTCCGGCCGCCTGCGGATGCAGGAGGGTTCCACCTGCACGCCGGAGGACGTCGTCCGCGAGCTGTGGGCACAGGTGTTCAGCCCGCCGCGGGCCGACGGGGAGAGCGGTGAGGACCCGGGGGGAGCCCCCCGGCCGGGCCCCCAGCGCCCCGGGGTCCGGCCGGTCCAGGCCCGTCAGGGGGCGAACGCCCCGAGCTGACGCTCGAGGGGGAGGACGCGGCCGCCGAGATCACCGAGGCCGGGCGGCGCACCGCGGCCCGCCGCGACCTGGCCCGGTCGCCGCTGTTCGCGGACCTGTCCCCGCAGGTCGGGGAGCTCGACGAGACGGCCTTCGAGGAGGCGCTCGACTCCGACCCGGACGCCATGCTCGAGCTCCTGGCCGACATGGCGCGGGCCACCGATCCGCGGCTGCGCGCCCTGGCCCGCCGGCTGGCCGGCCGGGTCGCCGTCCGCCTGGCGCGGACCGGGCA
>JALYNA010000084.1 GCA_030773455.1 Actinomycetota bacterium | reverse complement strand
GGCCGGCCCCGCCCGATCGATCCCGCGCCCGCGCCGCTGACCGTGCTGCGCCGCGCCCCGGCCATGGCCCGCAGTGGCCCCGCGCGGGTGGCGTTCGCCGTCGTCCGCCCCCTGCTGACCACCGGCCGGCCCACCGCCCGGCTGCGCCCGGTCGTGCACCGCGGGGTGCCCACCGCGGCGCTGGTCTACGACCGGCTGCCGGTGGTCGACGTATTCCGCCGGGTCGGCCCGGACCTGCTGCTCGGGCTGATGGACATGCGCGGCCTGCCGGACCCCTTCGCGTTCCTCTTGGAGCGCGACCGCGGTTAGGCCGACGGCTCGTCGTCCTTCAGGCGGCCCTTGTTCCCAGACGCATGGCGCCGCAGCCGGCCGGTCACGGAGCCGACCCGCTCGGTGGCCTGCCGCAGCCCGTGGACCAGCGGCAGCAGGTCCTCGGTGACGGTGCGCAGCGTGTCGGGCACGGTGTCGATGACCGGGTCGTCCAGCACCTTGCCCACGCGCTCGAGCCCGGGGCGTAGCGCCCGCACCGGCTCCTCGAGCTCTTCCACCAGGCCCTCGAGCCGCTCCGCGGTCCGCTGCGCCGACGCGACGGTCTCGGTGGCCACCCGCGTCGTCGCGATCAGCTCGCGGACGGCGTCGTTGAGGTCGGTGAGCGTCCGCGGCAGCTGGGCCAGCGCCTCGGTCTGCTTCTGCAGGACGTCGACCAGATCGGACAGCCCGGGGATGCGGGGGAGGCCCAGGCCTCGGAAGGGGTCCACCCCGCAACCGTGGGCGACCCGGGCCGCCGCCGCAACACGCCTCAGAGCGTCTTGAGGATGTCGTCGACCCGCTCGCGCGCGTCGCCGAAGAGCATCCGGGTGTTCTCGCGGAAGAACAGCGGGTTCTGCACGCCGGCGTACCCGGTGCTCATCGACCGCTTGAACACGACGACGTGCTCGGCCTCCCAGACCTGCAGCACCGGCATGCCGGCGATCGGGCTGCCCGGGTCCTCGAGCGCGGCCGGGTTGACGGTGTCGTTGGCGCCGATCACCAGCACCACGTCGGTCTTGGCGAGGTCGTCGTTGATCTCGTCCATCTCCAGGACGATGTCGTAGGGCACCTTCGCCTCGGCCAGCAGCACGTTCATGTGCCCGGGCAGCCGGCCGGCGACCGGGTGGATGCCGAAGCGGACCTCGACGCCGCGCTCGGTCAGCTGCCGGGTCAGCTCGGCGACCGGGTACTGCGCGTGCGCCACCGCCATCCCGTAGCCGGGCGTGATGACCACCGACCCGGCGTCGCGCAGCAGCTCGGCGACCTCCTCGGCGGTGATCTCGGTGTGCTCGCCGTCCTCGGTGCCCGAGCTGGTGCTGCCCTCGTTGCCGAAGCCGCCGGCGATGACCGACAGGAACGACCGGTTCATCGCCCGGCACATGATGTAGCTGAGGTAGGCACCCGAGGAGCCGACCAGCGCGCCGGTGATGATCAGCAGGTCGTTGTCGAGCAGGAAGCCCGACGCCGCGGCCGCCCAGCCTGAGTAGCTGTTGAGCATCGAGACGACGACCGGCATGTCCCCGCCGCCGATCGAGGCGACCAGGTGCCAGCCCAGGGCCAGCGCGAGCACCGTGACGGCGAGGAGCACCCCCAGGTTCGGAGCGGCGACGAAGGCGACGGTGAGCCCGGCGAAGGCGACCAATGCGGCGAGGTTGAGCCAGTTGTGGCCCGGCAGCATCAGCGGGTTGCTCTTGATGCGGGCCGAGAGCTTGAGGAAGGCGACGATCGACCCGGTGAGGGTGACCGCGCCGATGAAGACGCCGATCACCACCTCGGCGCTGTGGATGCGGAGCAGGTCGGCCGGCACCTCGGTCTGCGTGCCCGCCTGGGACTCGACCGACAGGTAGCCGTTCCAGCCGACCAGGACGGCGGCCAGGCCGACGAAGCTGTGCAGCAGCGCGATCAGCTCAGGCATGCCGGTCATCTCGACCCGGCGGGCCCGCCACAGCCCGATGGCAGCGCCGCCGGCCATCGCGACGACGATCAGCCCGACGGCGGCGGCCTCGATGCTGCGGGCGGCCAGCCCGACGGTGGCGGCCAGCGCGATCGCCATGCCGGCCATGCCGAAGGCGTTGCCCGACTTCGCGGTCTCGTGCCGGGACAGCCCGGCGAGGCTGAGGACGAACAGCAGGCCGGCGACGATGTAGGCCGCGGAGGCGGCGGAGACGGCGGTCATGTCAGCTCCTCGTGAACATGCCGAGCATGCGGCGGGTCACGGCGAAGCCGCCGAAGACGTTGATGCTGGCGACCAGGACGGCGACCGTGGCGAGCACGGTGACCAGAGCGCCGGTGTGGCCGATCTGCAGCAGGGCGCCGACCACGATGATGCCGGAAATCGCGTTGGTGACGCTCATCAGCGGCGTGTGCAGCGCGTGGTGCACGTTGCCGATGACGTAGAAACCCACGACGACCGCGAGCGCGAACACCGTCAGGTTGCCGATCAGCTGGCTCGGCGAGAACGCGGCGGCGAGGAACAGCAGCGCGGCGACGATGTAGGCCGCGGCGGCGGCGGAGGTGGCGGTCATGTCAGCGCTCCGTGGTGGCGCGGGCCGGCCCGCGGGTGAACATGCCGAGCATGCGGCGGGTCACGGCGAAGCCGCCGAAGACGTTGATGCTGGCGACCAGCACGGCGACCGTGGCCAGCACGGTGACCAGGGCGCTGGTGTGGCCGATCTGCAGCAGGGCGCCGACCACGATGATCCCGGAGATCGCGTTCGTGACGCTCATCAGTGGCGTGTGCAGCGCGTGGTGCACGTTGCCGATCACGTAGAAGCCCACGACGACCGCGAGCGCGAACACCGTCAGGTTGCCGATCAGCTGGTTCGGCGAGAAGGCCGCGGCCAGGAACAGCAG
>JALYNA010000083.1 GCA_030773455.1 Actinomycetota bacterium | reverse complement strand
CCGGAGGACGTGATCGCGACCCTGACCGGCGAGCTGCGCCGCCGCCGGCACAGCGTCGTGCTGGCCACGGTGGGGGAGCGACCTCCCGGCGGAGGAACGCATCTCGGCCTTCCCGACCGGCCAGTTCGCGCGCCTGGCCGGACCCCATCGCGCGGTGGTCGGTATCACGCACGCACGAGCAGGTGGTCCTGGCCACGATCCACCGGCACACCGCCACCGGACGGCCGTTCGACGTCGTACACACGCACGTCGAGGCTCGTCGGCCTGGCCGTGCTCATGGCACTGGGCGATGCCGGCCCGCCGGTGCCGGCCACCCTGCACTGGGCCTGCACCGCAACGCCGACTTCTACGCCACCTTCGACGGCGGCGGCCGGGTCTCCTTCGCCGGGGTCTCCGCCGCTCAGGTTGCTTGAGGACCGGAGTGGCTGCGGCGGCAGACCCTCGGTGCGGTGCCGTTGTCGGTTCCTGCGGGTCGGCATCCCGGCCGGCCACCCGCTTCGAACGCCGGCCGGACGTGGTCCTGCTCGGGCGGATCACGCCGCACAAGGGCACTGCCGTCGCGCTACGGGCGGCGCAGACGGTCGGGGTGCCAGTGGTGCTGGCCGGGCCGGGGGCCGGCCGGACGAGGAGTCGCTGCGCGCGGACCTGGCCGACCCGGCGTCCGAGCTGCACGGCAATCCCGACGTCCGCTATCACCTCGACGAGGTGGCGCTCCTGCTGGACGGGGAGATCGCCCGCTGGATCAGAACCGTCGACGGGGAGGCAGAGGACGACCTGCTGCGTTACGCGAGGGCCGCGCTCTTCCCGATCGATTGGGGAGGAACCGGGCGGGACGGCGGTCTGCGAGTCGCTGGCCGCCAGCACGCCCGTGGTGCCGATGACCCGCGGCTGCCTGCCTCACCTTGTCGACCCCAG
Source organism: Actinomycetota bacterium (assembly GCA_030773455.1). GTDB lineage: Bacteria > Actinomycetota > Actinomycetes > Mycobacteriales > Geodermatophilaceae > Geodermatophilus. The sequence goes on along the minus strand of JALYNA010000083.1, from coordinate 2,409 downwards.
CGTGACCGGCTTCCTCGCCGACGACGAGGCCGGCTTCGTCGATGCCCTCCGTCGGCTCGACGAGCTCGATCCAGTCGCCTGCATGGCCGCAGCGGGCGAGCCGTCCACGCCAGTTGTGATGGCCACGGCGTACGAGCGTCTCTACGCTGAAGTGATCTCGCGCGCCGGCGGTGCCGCAGCGCCGGGAGCACGGGCCGAGGAGGCCGCAGAGACCGTGGCCAGGTGATGGGAGTGCGGGGCTTCGAGCCGGGCGGCGTCGAAGTGGTGGCCCACCGTGGCGCCTCGGCGGACGAACCGGAACACACATTGGCCGCCTACCGGCACGCCGTCCGGCTCGGCGCGGACGCCGTGGAGTGCGACGTGCGGATGACCCGTGACGGTGCGCTGGTGTGCGTCCACGCCCGACGTATCAACCGCACCTCGACCGGCCGCGGCGTGATCTCGGCTCTGGACTTGGCCGACCTGGAGCGGTACGAGTTCGGGCGCGCCGCTGTGGCGTCCCCACGGCGGGGGGCTCAGCCGGTCATCGCCACCGGGGACGAGGCGCCGGACGAGGAGTCCGGTCGCCTGCTCACCCTGGATCGCTTGCTGGAGTACGTGACCAGCACGCCCGGCCGGGTCCGGCTGGCCATCGAGACCAAGCACCCCACCCGGCACTCGATCCGGGTGGAAGCGGCGCTGGTGGCAACGCTCCGGCGCTTCGACCTGCTGGACGGCGACAGACCCGTTGAGTGGTCCGGCCGACCGGCCGTGCGCGTCATGAGCTTCTCCCCGGCGGCGCTGCGCCGGGTACAGGCCCTCGCGCCGGGAATGCCCACCGTGCAGCTGGTGCGCCAGCTGACGCCCTGGACGCGCACCACCGGGCTGCCGCCGGCGAACAGCGCAGTCGGACCCTCCCTGGGCTTGCTGCGCCGAGTTCCGTCCTACGTCCGCCGGGCGCAGCGAGTGGGAGCTCAGGTGCACGTCTGGACGGTCAACCGGCCGCAGGACATGGAGTTCGTTCTGTCCCTCGGCGTCGACGCAGTGATCACCGACCATCCGGGGACGCTCCTCCGCCAGCTCGGGCGTGATTCCGCTGGTCGCATGGAGGAGCCGGGCTGAGACCGCCGTCCGCGGTCTTGTCGTTGCCGACCCGAGAGCCTCCGGAGCACCGGGACAAGCCGTATCGGGATCGGGGTCATCGGCGCTGGGGTCATCGCACGGCGGCACGTGGGTGGGCCTGCGCGGCCAGTTCGTCGCCGAAGCGCTCCCTGCCCACTCCACCAGGTCGGCGACGGACGAGTTCCCCACCAGCAGATGGTCAGGAACCCCCGGGTCAGGAACGGACGGAGGCAGGCGCGGTCACCGGGACCTCTGCTGGCCGCGGGCGATGAGGACGAGGACGCCCATGACCACCACGATGGGCACCCACGACGGCAGCCCGAACGGTCCGAGTAGCAAGCCCACGACAGAGAGCACGAGCTGGAAGCCCAGGAAAAGGCCCAGCGCCACCAGGACCCAGAAGATCACAGGCCGCTCGGCCTGCAGTCGGCGCAGGTGGTTCATGACGTCTCCTCGGTCGTGCGATTTGGCGCGGGTCGACGACGCAGCCTGTCCGTGGACGGCCGGCTTCAGCCACCGGGCACATCGGCAACGCGGGGTCGGGACTCAAGCCCACTGTCCACCCGAGAACGTCCCACGGGAAAGACGGTGTTCCCATCCTGGACAGATGGGCACGCAGCTGCAGCGCCGCTGGATGGTGGCGCGCGGCGTGCACCTTTTCTGCGTCCGATGTTCCCGTCGACGGCCGTCGCTGCTACGTCACTCTTCATCGCATGGCTACACGTCAGCAAGGTCTTCAGCAACGCCCCACCGGGACCAACCGCCCCCGAGATTAAATCGCCGGGTCTGTGGAGGCGGCATCGTCCTGTATCACGGGCGGGTACCGGATCCCGGGGTGAGTCCTGTGCCCCCGGCCATGTGAGGAGGACGCCCGTGCGCCTGGTTCTGCGGCTGCTGGCCGCTGCTGTGTCCGTCACCGCGGCCACCGGCTGTACCGAACGCTCGTCGCCAGCAGGCGCCGCAGGTGAGCGCCCGGCTGAGCCTCGGGAGATGGCTGCGCTGGGGGACTCCATCACCCGCGCATTCGCGGCGTGCGGGCGGGGCGGTGACTGCGCGGAGACGTCGTGGGCGACGGGCAGCGCGGAGCATCTGGACAGCCATGCGCAGCGGCTGGGCCTCGACGATCCCGACCGCAGTCACAACCTCGCGGTCAGCGGGGCGCGGGTCACCGGCCTGGCCTCGCAGGTGGAGGCCGCGGTCCGGGTCCGGGCGGACTACGTCACCGTGCTGATCGGCGCCAACGACGCCTGCGCTGCCGACGAGGCGGGGATGACCTCGGCCGAGGAGTACACGACGACCTTCGACGCG
>JALYNA010000082.1 GCA_030773455.1 Actinomycetota bacterium | reverse complement strand
TCACGCTGCTGCGCGAGGTCACGATCACCGGCCTCGGGCCCCCGGCCGACGTTCCCGGCCGGCTGCGGATCACCGGCACGGGGCGGGACGGCGCCCCGGTGGACCTGCACGTCGACGCCGTGGCCGCGGCGACCGGCTTCCGCCCCGACCTGGACATGCTCCTCGAGGTCCGCCTGGACCTCGACGCCGGCGTGGAGGCCCCCGCACGCCTGGCGCCGCTGATCGACCCGAACCTGCACTCCTGCGGCACCGTGCCCCCGCACGGCCACCGCCACCTCAGCCACCCCGACGAGGGCTTCTACCTGGCCGGCATGAAGTCCTACGGCCGTGCCCCGACGTTCCTGCTGGCCACCGGCTACGAGCAGGTGCGCTCGATCGCCGCGGCCCTGGCCGGGGACACCGACGCCGCCGACTCCGTGCAGCTGCACCTGCCCTCGACCGGCGTCTGCAGCACCGACCTGGGCGCCCGCGAGGCCGCCGAGACCTCCGGCGTCGGCTTCCCCACCGGTTCCCAGCACGGCTGGTCCGCCGACGACTCGACAGCGGCCGCCTGCTGCGGCTCGATGTCGCAGCCGGTGACCGTCGGGGCTCCCCCGTCCGACTCTTGAGCGGTTCCTCCGCCGACGACGCGGCCGGGACGGATCCGCGCAGGGTGGACGCCGTCCGGCGCCCGCCTCGGCGGGTGCTCGCCGCGCTGTGCGTCACGGAGGTGGTCAGCTGGGGCGTCCTCTACTACGCCTTCCCGGTCGCGCTGTCGTCGATCACCGCGGACACCGGCTGGTCGGCGTCGGCGACCACCGCGGCGTTCTCCGCCGGGCTGGTCGTGTCCGCACTGGCCGGGATCCCGATCGGACGGTGGCTCGACCGGGCCGGACCGCGACGGGTGATGACCTTGGGCTTCCTGCTGGGCGCGCCCGCGGCCGCGGCGATCGGGCTGGCCCCGAGCCTGGCGGCCTTCGTGCTGGCCTGGCTGGTGGCCGGCGTCGCGATGGCGGCCACCTTCTACCAGGCCGCGTTCACCGCGATCACCCACTGGTACGGGGCGGCTCGGATCCGTGCGCTGACCACGCTGACGCTGGTCGCCGGGCTGTCCAGCACCATCTTCGCGCCGTTGACCAGCCTGCTCCTCCACCACCTGAGCTGGCGCGTCACCTACCTGGTGCTCGCCGTCGTCCTGGCCGTGGTGACGGTCCCCGCTGCACGCCCTCGCGCTCACCCCGCCGTGGACGCCGGCGCCCGAGCCGGACAGGTCCCGGGACGGCTCGTCGACCTCGGTGCGGTCGATCGTGCGCAGCCCCGGCTTCGTCCTCCTCGCCGGAGCGCTCACCGTCACCGCGTTCGGCCTGTACTCGGCCAGCCTGACCCTCATCCCGCTGCTCACCGGGCGCGGCATGTCCGCCTCGCTGGCCGCCACCACGCTGGGGCTGCTCGGCGCGGGGCAGCTGCTGGGCCGCATCGGCTACGCCCCTCTGACCGCACGGACCACGCCGACCGTCCGGACGGTGGGGATCGTGGCCGCGTCCGCGCTGGCGATCGGGCTGCTGGCCGCCGTGCCCGGGCCGGTACCGCTGCTCATCGTGCTGGCCGTGCTCGCCGGCGCGGCGCGTGGCGCGGGCACCCTGCTGCAGGCGACGGTCGTCGCCGACCGGTGGGGCAGCGCTCGGTACGGTGCGCTGTCCGGCTGGTTCGCCGCCCCCATCACCGGAGCCGCTGCGCTGGCTCCCTGGGCCGGCACCGCCCTGGCCGAGGCGGTCGGCAGCTATCCGGCGGTGTTCGCCGGCCTGGCCGTGCTCGTCGCCGCGGCAGCAGTCGCGGCGGCGTGCAGCGCTCGGCTCTGACCGGCCGGCTCCGGCCTGCGCGGCCGCAGGCTCCCCCTACTTCAGCAGGCTGCGGGCGATCACCATGCGCTGGATCTGGTTGGTGCCCTCGTAGACCTGGGTGATCTTGGCGTCGCGCATCATCCGCTCCACCGGGAAGTCCTGCGTGTAGCCGGCGCCGCCGAAGAGCTGGACGGCGTCGGTGGTGACCTGCATGGCGACGTCGGACGCGAACGCCTTGGCCGACGCCGACACCCGGGTGACATCGGGGCGGCCCTGCTCGCCCGCGGCCGCGGCGACGTAGACGAGGTGCCGGGCCGCCTCGATCCTCATCTCCATGTCGGCGAGCATGAACTGCACGCCCTGGAACTCTCCGACCGCCTTGCCGAACTGCTTCCGCTCCTTGACATAGGCCACCGCGGCGTCGAGCGCGCCCTGGGCGATGCCCACGGCCTGCGCGCCGATGGTCGGCCGGGTGAAGTCCAGCGTCCGCAGCGCGGTCGTGAAGCCGGTGCCGGGCTCGCCGACGACCCGATTGGCGGGGATGGTGCAGTCGGTGAAGTACAGCTCGCAGGTGGGCGAGCCCTTGATGCCCATCTTGCGTTCCTTGGGACCCACCGCGAAGCCGGGGTCGTCGCGGTGCACCACGAACGCGGAGACGCCCTTGGCGCCCCGCTCCGGGTCGGTGACGGCCATGACCGTGTACCAGTCGGAGATCCCGGCGTTGGTGATCCAGGCCTTGGTCCCGTTGAGCACCCAGGTGTCGCCATCGAGCCGGGCGCGGGTCCGCATCGCCGCCGCGTCGGAGCCGGCCTCCCGCTCGGAGAGGCCGTAGCTGATCATCGACTGGCCGGCGGCGATCGAGGGCAGCACCCGCTGCTTGAGGTCCTCCGACGCGGACAGGATGACCGGCATCGAGCCGAGCTTGTTCACCGCAGGGATGAGCGAGGAGCTGGCGTCGACGCGGGCGACCTCCTCGATGACGATGCAGGTCGCGATGGCGTCGGCGCCCTCGCCGCCGTAGGCCTCCGGGATGTGGGTGGCGTGGAAACCGGCGGCGGTGAGCGCCTTCTGCGCCTCGACCGGGAACCGCGACTCGGCGTCCACCTCGGCGGCGTACGGCGCGATCTCCCGCTCGGCGATGTCGCGGACCGCCTCCCGGACGGCCTCGTGCTCCTCGGTCAGGGCGTACAGCCCGACAACGTTGTTACCCACGAGTACGCATAGTAGGACGTCCTCGTATCAGGAGGAAGCACGCCGCTCCTGCAGCGCGCCGTCGCGGGCGACGACCGAGTCGGCGAGGTCGGCCTGGAACCGCTCGACGGCGGCCCGCAGCTCCGGGTCGGCGGCGGCGAGGATGCGCACGGCCAGCAGCCCGGCGTTGCGGCCCCCGCCGATGGAGACCGTCGCGACCGGCACACCGGCGGGCATCTGCACGATCGACAGCAGGCTGTCCAGCCCGTCGAGGCGGTCCAACGGCCGCGGGACGCCGATCACCGGCAGCGGCGTGGCCGCGGCGACCATGCCCGGCAGGTGGGCCGCGCCCCCGGCGCCGGCGATGACCACGCGCAGGCCGCGCCCGGCGGCGGTCTCGGCGTACTCGAGCATCCGGCGCGGGGTGCGGTGCGCGGAGACCACGTGCGCCTCGTGCGGGACGCCGAATTCCTCGAGCGCCAGGGCCGCGGGCTCCATCATGGGCCAGTCGGAGTCGCTGCCCATGACGATGCCGACGATCGGGTCGTTCATGCCGGGTTCCTCAGTGCTCGTCGTCGTCGTCGAAGGCGAACGCCGGGTCGACCTCGCCGTCGGCCAGGTAGCGGGCGGCCGCGGTGGCCCGGGCGCGCACCTCGTCGAGGTCGGCGCCCAGCGCCGTGACGTGGCCGAGCTTGCGGCCGGGGCGCTGCCCCTTGCCGTACCAGTGCAGCTTGACGTCGGGCCAGTGCGCCATGAGGTGGTGCACCCGCTCGTCGAGGGCCGGGCCGGTCCAGCCCTCCTCGGCTGCGCGGCCGCCGAGGACGTTGGCCATCACCACGACCGGTGCGGTCATGGCGGTGGCGCCCAGCGGATAGTCGAGGACGGCGCGCAGGTGCTGCTCGAACTGGCTGGTGCGCGACCCCTCGATGGTCCAGTGCCCGGAGTTGTGCGGCCGCATCGCCAGCTCGTTGACCAGTACGCCGTCCGGCGTCTGGAACAGCTCGACGGCGAGCACCCCGACGACGCCCACCCGGTCGGCGATCCGCACCGCGAGCTCCTGCGCGGCCGTCGCGGTGCCCTCGTCCAGCCCGGGCGCCGGCGCCAGCACCTCGGTGTTGATGCCGTCGCGCTGCACGGTCTCGACCACCGGCCACACGGCGACCTGGCCGAAGGGCGAGCGAACGACCAGCGCGGACAGCTCCCTGACCACCGGGACCCGCTGCTCGGCCAGCAGGACATTATACCGACCGAAGAACTCCGGAACGTCGTCCGGACCGTCGACGACGAACACGCCCCGCCCGTCGTAGCCGCCGCGCGGCGCCTTGAGGACCACCGGCCAGCCGTGCCGGTCCGCGAAGGCGGCGACCTCCTCGGCGGAGCCGACCGCGGCCCAGACCGGCTGCGGCTCCCCCGCCGCGGCCAGCGCCCGGCGCAGCACCAGCTTGTCCTGGGCGTGCACTGGTCACCTTCGACCACGAGCACGTGCCCACGGAGCAC
>JALYNA010000081.1 GCA_030773455.1 Actinomycetota bacterium | reverse complement strand
CTCGCGCACCTGCTCAAGCACGACAGCGTCCTGGGCAAGCTCGCCGAGGACGTCGCCGCCGACGGCGAGGGCATCAAGATCGGCGGGAACACCATGAAGGTCCTCTCCGAGCGCGACCCCGCCAACCTCCCCTGGGGGGACCTGGGCGTCGACGTCGTCGTCGAGTCCACCGGCTTCTTCACCAAGGCCGCCGACGCCCGCAAGCACGTCGACGCCGGTGGTGCCAAGAAGGTCATCATCTCCGCCCCTGCGACCGACGACGACATCACGATCGTCATGGGCGTGAACGACGACCTGTACGACGGCTCGCAGACGATCATCAGCAACGCGTCCTGCACCACGAACTGCCTGGCACCCCTGGCCAAGGTCCTCAACGACGCGTTCGGCATCGAGCGCGGCCTCATGACGACGATCCACGCCTACACCGCCGACCAGAACCTGCAGGACGGCCCGCACAAGGACCTGCGGCGCGCCCGCGCGGCGGCACTGAACATGGTCCCGACCTCCACCGGTGCTGCGAAGGCCATCGGCCTGGTCCTCCCCGAGCTCAAGGGCAAGCTCGACGGCTACGCCATCCGTGTCCCCGTGCCGACCGGCTCGGCCACCGACCTCACCGTCCAGCTGCAGCGGGAGGCGTCCGCGGACGACATCGACGCCGCCTACCGCGAGGCCGCCGCCGGCCCGCTGGGCAAGTACCTGACCTACACCGACGCGCCGATCGTCTCCTCCGACATCGTCACCGACCCGTCCTCGTGCATCTACGACGCGAAGCTGACCAAGGTCTTCGGCCCGATGGCCAAGGTGCTCGGCTGGTACGACAACGAGTGGGGCTACTCCAACCGGCTCGTCGACCTCACCGCGCTGGTCGGCTCCTCCCTCTGATGCCCCGCCCAACCCACCCCTCAATGCGCTCCCTCGACGACCTGCTCGCCGAGGGCGTCTCGGGTCGGCGCGTGCTCGTGCGCGCCGACCTGAACGTCCCGCTGGACAAGACGACCCGGGAGATCACCGACGACGGCCGGATCCGCGCCAGCCTGCCCACCCTGCAGGCACTCCGCGACGGCGGTGCGCGGGTCACGGTGGCTGCGCACCTCGGCCGGCCGAAGGGCGAGCCCGACCCGGCGTACTCCCTCGCCCCCGTGGCCGCCCGGCTCTCGGAGCTGCTCGGCAGCGAGGTGCCGCTGGCCGGCGACGTCGCCGAGGAGGACGCCAGCGTCAAGAACAACGACCTCGCGGACGGCGACGTCATGCTGCTGGAGAACGTGCGCTTCGAGGCGGCGGAGACCAGCAAGGACGACGCCGTGCGCGGCGAGCTGGCCGACCGGCTGGCCCTGCTCGGCGACGTCTACGTCGACGACGCCTTCGGGGCCGTGCACCGCAAGCACGCGTCGGTCTACGACGTGGCCCAGCGGCTGCCGTCCTACGCGGGCCGGCTGGTGACCCAGGAGCTCGATGTCCTGACCCGGCTGACCACCGACCCGGAGCGGCCCTACGTCGTCGTCCTGGGTGGTTCCAAGGTGAGCGACAAGCTGGCGGTCATCGAGGCGCTGCTGCCCAAGGTCGACCGGCTGCTGGTCGGCGGGGGGATGTGCTTCACCTTCCTGGCCGCGCAGGGCCACGGGGTCGGTGGCTCGCTGCTGGAGGCCGACCAGGTCGACACCTGCCGCCGGCTGCTGGCCGAGGCCGGCGACCGGATCGTGCTGCCGGTCGACGTCGTGTGCGCCACCGCCTTCAGCGCCGAGGCCCAGACGAGCGTCGTCCCGGTGACGGAGATCCCCGACGGGCGCATGGGCCTGGACATCGGCCCGCGCACGGTGGAGGCCTTCGGGCGCGAGCTGGGCGGGGCGCGCACCGTCTTCTGGAACGGCCCGATGGGCGTCTTCGAGCTCGCGCCGTTCCAGGCCGGCACCCGCGGGGTGGCCGAGGCGGTCGCCTCGATCGACGGCCTGTCGGTCGTGGGCGGCGGCGACTCGGCCGCCGCGGTGCGCCAGCTGGGGCTCGACGAGGCGGCCTACGGCCACATCAGCACCGGCGGCGGCGCGTCGCTGGAGTACCTCGAGGGCCGGGAGCTGCCCGGCCTCGCGGTGCTGGCCGACTGAGCGAGGGGGACGGACATGGCACGCAGGGGCACCCCGGTCCGCCGCGAGGGACGCCGGCCGCTGATCGCGGGCAACTGGAAGATGCACTTCACCCACCTTGAGGCGATCGGGCTGGTGCAGAAGCTGGCCTTCAGCCTCAAGGACCCCGAGCTGGAGGCCGCCGAGGTCGTCGTGCTGCCGCCGTTCACCGCGCTGCGCAGCGTCCAGACCCTGGTGACCGGCGACAAGCTCGAGGTCGGCTACGGCGCGCAGGACCTCTCGGTGCAGGATTCCGGCGCCTACACCGGTGAGGTGAGCGGGGCGATGCTCGCCGCGCTGGCCTGCCGCTACGTCGTCGTGGG
>JALYNA010000080.1 GCA_030773455.1 Actinomycetota bacterium | reverse complement strand
ACCAACATCGCCGCCGCCCAGCGCCACTACAGCTGGGCACCGCAGACCGCCGTCCAGGCCACCCTCGCAGCATGATCAACCGCATCGCCGCAGGTCAAAGCCATTCTCGACTTTGCATTTCCCCTGGTCCTCCCCCCGTCCTCCCCACCCTTCACAGTTGAAGGACCCGTCCTCCCCACCCCTCGCAAGCTCGGGGCGGTGCCCTGGACGGCGCCGGGGCTCGTGGCGGGGCCACGGGGGGCACACCCGCCACGCCGGTCGCACGGATCCCTCCGGTCTCCCGGGTGATCGGCGTGGCGGGGAGGACGGGTCACCCGGTCGGGTGAGTCGGCTCTAGGCTGGCGCCATGCCCGACCGCTGTGAAGTACTGCCAGGAGACTCCGTCGTCGCCCGACGGGGAGGCGGTCTGCTGTGGGTGGACGCCCCCGGCGCGCCCGCCCTGGCCGCCGCGCTGCACGCGTGCCTGGGGGTGTCCGGCCCCGGCGCGGAGCGGGTCCTCGCCGCAGTGGCCGGTCAGGTTCCCGCGCTCGGCGGCAGCTCGGCGTCCTTCGCCCTCGTCTTGGTCGACACCGCGGGCGGCACGGGCACCGGTGTCGCGCTCTGGTCGGGCAAGGGCCAGCCGGCCGTGGACGGCGTCCCGGTGTCGGGCTCGTCGGTCGACGGCTGCACCCTCGCCAGCGACTTCCAGCTGGGGCAGACCCTCTACGTCGGCCCCGGCCAGCCGGTGCCCACCATGCCGCCGGGCGTCGCCTACGACCTCGTCGAGGGCACCGTCCCGGGCTCGGGCGCGATGCTGCAGCTGGCCGCGGTCGCGCACCCGTCGTCGGCCGCCGTCCCGCAGGCCTCGGCCGCCGCGGCTGCCTCGTTCACCGCCGGCTCCGACGCCGGCTTCGACAGCGCGGGCTCCTCCGGCTACGGCGCGACGGCCGCCCCCTCGCGGCAGCAGGAGGACGAGGGCGAGGCGACCGCCTTCTGGAAGCCCGAGGCCGCCCCCGCTCCGGTGCTCCGCTTCGACGACGGCCTCGTCGTCACCGTGGACGAGGACCTCGTGCTCGGCCGCCGTCCGGACAACCACGAGCTGGTCACCACCGGCTCGGCGCGGCCGGTGCCGATCGCCGACACCCAGAACGTGCTCTCCTCGGCGCACGCCGCGATCCAGCGCAACGGCCGCGAGGTCTCGCTGGTCGACCTCGGGTCGCTCAACGGCACCCACGTGGCCGGCCCCGAGGCCACCGAGTGGACCCAGCTCGAGCCCGGTGTGGCCCACCCGCTCTCCGACGGCGACCGGCTGCTGCTGGGCTGGACGGTCATCACCTTCGAGCAGCAGCCCGAATAGTCAGCGCAACGACGAGAGCCCCCGGTCCGCGAGGATCGGGGGCTCTCGTCGTCTCTGGGACGTGCGCCCTCCTATGCCCGTGTGGCGCGTACTCGCGGCCGGCGGAGGACCCGCAGCAGCCACACGCAGCGCGCAGAGATGTCGATCGGGCCGGGCGCCACCACGGCCGGCCGGGGCGGCTCGCCGGTCGGCCACTCGGTCGAGACGAGGAACTGGTAGCCGTCGGCCCACGGGGCGCCGGGCAGGTGCACCGTCATCGGCTCGGCGCCGGCGTGCAGCTGCACGAGGTAGGAGTCGTCCCGCACCGGCCGGCCGCGCTCGTCGCGGTGCCGGATGCCGCGGCCGTCGAGGTACATCCCGACCGTCTGCAGCCCGGTGTCGAACCAGTCGGCGGTGGTCAGCTGCGTCCCGCCGGGGGCGAACCAGGCCAGGTCGCGGGTGCCACCGGTACCCGGGAGCTCGTGGCCCTCGAAGAACGCCTCTCGCCGTAGCACGGGGACTGGCGGCGCAGCCGCACCAGGCGGCTGACGAACGCACGCAGGTCCTCGTCGGCGCCGGCCCAGTCCAGCCAGGAGACCTCGTCGTCCAGGCAGTAGGCGTTGTTGTTGCCGCCCTGGGTCCGGCCCAGCTCGTCGCCGGCGGTGAGCATGGGGACGCCGGTCGACAGCAGCAGGGTGGCCAGGTGGTTGCGCACCTGGCGGGCCCGGAGCGCGAGCACCGCGGGGTCGTCGGTGGGGCCCTCCACGCCGCAGTTCCAGTTGCGGTTGTGGCTCTCGCCGTCCCGGTTCTCCTCGCCGTTGGCCTCGTTCCGCTTGTTCTCGTAGGCGACCAGGTCGGCGAGGGTGAACCCGTCGTGGGCGGTGACGAAGTTGACGCTGGCGAAGGGCCGGCGGCCGTCGGAGCGGTACAGGTCCGACGAGCCGGTGAGCCGGTAGGCCAGGTCGCGTACCCCGACGCGGGCGCCGGACCACACGTCACGGACGGTGTCGCGGTAGCGCCCGTTCCACTCGGTCCACAGCGGCGGGAAGTTGCCGACCTGGTAGCCGCCCGGGCCGACGTCCCACGGCTCGGCGATCAGCTTGACCCGGCTGACCACCGGGTCCTGGTGGACGACGTCGAAGAAGGCCGAGAGCCGGTCGACGTCGTGCAGCGAGCGGGCCAGGGCCGAGGCGAGGTCGAACCGGAAGCCGTCGACGTGCATCTCGGTGACCCAGTAGCGCAGCGAGTCCATGAGCAGCGCCAGCACCTGGGGACGGCGGACGTCGAGGGTGTTCCCGCAGCCGGTGTAGTCCTGGTAGCGGGACGGGTCTCCCGCCCGCAGCCGGTAGTAGCCGCCGTTGTCGATGCCCTTGAACGACAGCGTCGGGCCGGTGTGGTCCCCCTCGGCGGTGTGGTTGTAGACGACGTCGAGGATCACCTCGATGCCGGCGGCGTGCAGCGACTTGACCATCGCCTTGAACTCGGTGACCTGCTGCCCGGCCGACCCCGAGGAGCCGTAGGCCGCGTGGGGGGCGAAGTAGCCCAGCGTGTTGTAGCCCCAGTAGTTGGCCAGCCCTCGGCGCAGCAGGTGCGGCTCGCTGACGAAGTGGTGCACCGGCAGCAGTTCGACGGCGGTCACGCCGAGGGACTGCAGGTGCTCGACGAAGGCGGGGTGGGCTAGGCCGGCGTAGGTGCCGCGGAGGGCCGGCGGGACGTCGGGGTGGCGCATGGTCGCGCCCTTGACGTGCACCTCGTAGATGACCGTGTCCGACCAGGGGGTGGCCGGGGAGCGGTCGCCGTCCCACGGGAAGGAGTCGCGCACCACGACCCCGCGCGGCATGTACGGCGCGGAGTCCCGCGGGTCGGGCCCCTCGCCGCCCTCGTAGCGGAAGCCGAACAGCGCCGGGTGCAGGGTCTGCTCGCCGTCTACCGCGCGGGCGTAGGGGTCCAGCAGCAGCTTGGCGGGGTTGTGCCGCAGACCCGAGCTCGGGTCCCAGCCGCCGTGCACCCGGTAGCCGTAGCGCTGGCCGGTGGCGACGCCGGGCAGCCGCCCGTGCCACACCTGGTGGGTGTTCTCCCGCAGCCGGTGCCGGTGCTCGGTGCCGTCGTCGTCGAACAGGCACAGGTCCACCGCGTGCGCGCCGGCCGACCACAGTGCGAAGTTGGTGCCGGTGCCGTCCCAGTGGGCGCCCAGGGGGGCGGGGGAGCCGGGCCACACCTCGTACTCGTCCGGGCTGCTGCGCACGTCGGCGATCCTGGCAGCACGGGCCGGCGCCGGGTCGCAGCGGCACGGCGGCGGCCGGGGTTGGTTGGATGGGGGTCGTGTCGAGCGATCCGGTCGTCGAGGTGCAGGGTGTGGACGTCGTCCGGGGGGAGACGCACCTGCTGCGTGGCATCGACTGGACGGTCGAGGCCGACCAGCGCTGGGTCCTGCTCGGGCCGAACGGTGCGGGCAAGACGACGCTGCTGCAGCTGGCCTCGGCGCACATGCACCCGACCCGCGGGGTCGTCGCGCTGCTGGGGGAGACGCTCGGCGCGGTCGACGTCTTCGAGCTGCGCCCGCGGATCGGGCTGACCAGCGCCGCGCTGGCCCAGCGGATCGAGCCCGGCGAGCGCACCGGCGACGTCGTCCTGTCCGCGGGGTACGCGGTGGTGGGCCGCGGACGGGAGCGCTACGACGTCCACGACCTGACCCGCGCGGCGCTGCTCATGCAGCAGTGGGGCGTGACCCCGATGGCGCACCGCCCGTTCGGCACCCTGAGCGAGGGCGAGCGCAAGCGGGTGCAGATCGCCCGGGCGCTGATGCCCGATCCCGAGCTGCTGCTGCTCGACGAGCCGGGCGCGGGCCTGGACCTCGGCGGCCGGGAGGACCTGGTCAGCCGGCTCACCGACCTCGCCCGCGACCGCTCCTCCCCGGCGCAGGTGCTGGTGACCCACCACGTCGAGGAGATCCCGCCCGGCTACACCCACGCGCTGCTGCTCCGGAGCGGGCAGGTGGTGGCAGCCGGGCCGCTGGAGCAGGTGGTCACCCAGGAGGCGCTGTCGGAGACCTTCGGGCTGGCGCTGCAGGTGCAGCACTCCGAGGGGCGCTGGACCGCCCGCCGGGCCGCCTGATGGAGGACCCCCTCCTGGCGGACGGACCCCCTCCCGCCGGGGGCCGTCCGAGGATCGGTGGAAGGACCGCCTCCTCCTCACCCCTCGTGGAAGGACCCTCTCCCCGAGCCCTTCGCGAGCTCAGGGCACGCCAGGAGAGGGCCGGGGACCCGGGAGGCGGCAGGGAGGGGGCCGTTCGGGGCTCGGGGACGCCCGGGAGGGGGCCATCAGGCGTCGCACCGGCGCCGGTCCGCCCGCGGCGCCGTCCGCCCGTGCCGGCGGTCGTGGCCGGCGTCGCCCTGGTCCTGGGGATCGGCGTCCAGCTGCTCCCGCTCGTGGTCTTCCCTACGGTGCTCAGCCAGGACGGCCCGGCGCACGTGGCCGGCGCCTGGGTCCTGCTGCACTCCGGGGACGGCGACGCCACCGGCGCGCTGCTGCGCGAGCACTACCGCACCGACCTGACGCCGGTGCCGAACATGCTGACCACGCTGGTGCTGGCCGCGCTGCTGCCCCTGGCCGGGCCGGACGGCGCGGAACGGCTGCTCGTCGCCGCGCTGGTCCTCGGTCTGGTCGCCGCGCTGGCCTGCGCGGTGCGCGCCCTGGACCGCCGGGCCTGGTGGCTGGCCGCGGCGGCGCTGCCGTTGGCCGGCAGCAACCTGGCGGCCTACGGCTTCTACAACTTCGTGCTCGGGGTCATCGGTGCGCTGCTGGTCCTCGCGGTCGCGCTGCGCCGCCGGGAGGGGTGGGGGGTCCCCGGGGCGGCGGGTCTGGCCGGCCTGCTCGTGCTGACCTGGACCGCGCACCTGCTGCCGTGGGTGTTCGCGGCGGGCAGCGTGCTGGTGCTGGCCGGGGTCCGCACGGTACGGGCCGTCCGCGGCGGGCAGCCGGTTCCCGGCACCGTCCGCCGGCACGCGCTCCCGGTGCTGATGGCAGCCGTGCCGTCGATCGCGCTGACCGCCCGCTACCTCGCCACGGGGCAGGGGCCGCCGGCCGACGCGGAGGTCTGGCCGTCGCCGGCGCGGGTCGGAGCGCTCCTGGTCGGGCTGCGGCCGTTCGTCACCGGCTGGGGGTACGACCAACTGCCGGCACTGGTCACCGTCGCCGTCCTCGCCGTCCTCGCGGCCGCGGCGCGGCGCCACGGAGGGCCGGGGGGCTCCGGCCTGAGGGCCGAGCGGATCGCGCTCGGGCTGCTGCTGGCCGGCGTCACGACGGTCTACTGCCTGACCCCGGACCGCCTGGGCGCGGACTTCGGGTTCCTGTCCGCCCGGCTGGCCTGGTTCCCGCCGCTGCTGCTGGTGCTGTGGGCGGCCACCCGGCTCCCCACCCCGCGGGCCGGCGCCGCCGCGACCGTGCTCCTGGTGGCTGCCGCCTCGGCCGCCGCGCTCGGCCGGTTGCCCACGCAGACCGCCGCCGCCGCCGAGGTCGGCGAGCTGCTCTCGCTGGCCGAGGAGATCCCGGCCGGCTCAACCGTCGCCGTCCTGCAGTACGACCGGTCCGTCGCCTCGCCCCGCAACGGGACGCCGGACCCGCTGCGCCACGAGTCCAGCCGACTGGCCGTCCGTGCCGGCGGCGTCGACGTCGGGCACTACGAGGCGGTGCACGACTACTTCCAGGTGCGCTTCGACGGGCCGCCGTACCTGCGGCAGCGGCTGGACACCGACCCGCAGCTGCGCGGACTCGAGCGCATCCCGCCGGCGGTCGACCTGCCCGCGGTGCGCGGCGACCTCGACGCCGTCGTGGTGCTGGGCCTGGACCGGGCCGACGCCGACGTGCGGCGGGCCGAGCAGACCCGGGCGGTCATCGCAGAGCTGCGGACCCACTACACGCAGGTTGCGACCTCGCCGTCCGGCCTGGCGGTATTGTGGCGTGCCGACCCGCCGTCCGGTCAGACTGCCGGAGGCGGCAGCGCGGCCGCACCCCCGGGCTGACCCCCACGTTCCGGTCGAGCGCGGCCGGGGTAGGACGACGACCGCCGTGGCCGGGTCAGCGGCATGGCAGCGGCAGGAACCCGGGACCCCGGGAGAGTTTCGGAGGACGCGTGCGCAGGCCACAGCCGGGAACCAGTTCCACCGTCGTCGGCGAGGCCGGGTCGGCCGGGTGCCTGCCCCACCGTCGCGGACGTGTCGGCTAGCCCCGGCGGCATGCAGGCCGCTCCTCCCGCCGCTCCCGGGCACCTGGCGGCGCGCCCGGTCCGCCGGTCGGGCCTGTGGCCCCGGCTCGGGGAGCGCTCCGGCCAGCCCTGGCCGGTCGCCCTGCTGGCCGTCG
This sequence comes from Actinomycetota bacterium, assembly GCA_030773455.1. Classification (GTDB taxonomy): domain Bacteria; phylum Actinomycetota; class Actinomycetes; order Mycobacteriales; family Geodermatophilaceae; genus Geodermatophilus. The sequence continues at coordinate 21,531 of JALYNA010000080.1, read as the reverse complement.
TCCTCGCCTGCCTCGTCGCCACCGGGGTGGTCGCCCGCTTCGTCGCGCCGCCCGAGCTGTGGCTCGACGAGGCGCAGAGCGTCGCGATCGCCCGCCTGCCGCTGTCGGACCTGTTCGCCGCACTGGAGCAGGACGGCTCGCCGCCGCTGTACTACCTGCTCCTGCACGCCTGGATGGCGGCGTTCGGCACGAGCGCCACCGCGGTTCGCGCCCTGTCCACGGTCATCAGCGTCCTCACGCTGCCGCTGGCGTGGCACGTCGCCCGCCGGCTGGCCGGCCGCCGCGCGGCGGTCGCGCTGGTCGTGCTGCTGGCGACCTCGCCCTTCCTGATCCGCTACGCCAGCGAGACGCGGATGTACGCGCTGCTGGTGCTGCTGACCGTCCTCGGCGTCGCGGCGGGCGCCGCGGTGCTGCGCCGTCCCGGCCCCGGGCCGGTCGTCGGCCTCGGCGTGGTCGTCGGCGCCCTGCTGCTGACCCACGTGTGGGCTTTCCACGTCGTCGCGGTCACGGGGCTGCTCGCCCTCGCCGCACTGCGGGCCCGCCGGGGCCCGGCGCTGCGCGTGCTCGCCGGGCTGGCCGTGGGCGGGCTGCTGTTCACCCCCTGGCTGCTCTCGCTGCTCGTGCAGCTGGCGCACACCGGGACGCCGTGGGCCTCGGCGCCCGCCTTCGGCGTGCTGCCCCTGGCACTCGAGGCCTGGCAGGGCGGGTCCCAGGTGCCGGCCCACGTCCTCGGGACGGCGCTGGTGCTGCTGGCCGCCCTCGGTCTGCTCGCCGCGGCCGCTGCCCGGCGACCCGGCGACCGCACGGTGCTGCTGTCCCTGCGGCCGCGCCCCTCGCGCGCGGTCCTGCTGGCGCTGTCGCTGGGCACCCTCCTCGTGGCCGGCGCGGTGAGCGGGCTGACGGGCACCGCCGCCGCCGGCCGCTACACCAGCGTGGCCGTGGTCGGGTTCCTGACGCTGGCCGCCCTGGGGGTGGCGGCGCTGCCGGGTACCGGTGTGCGCGCCACCGGGCTGGTGGTGGTCGCCGGCCTCGGGCTGGCCACCGCGCTGCCCAACGTGACCGACCTGCGCACCCAGGCGGGAGAGGTGGCGCAGGCGCTCGACGACGCGGCACCCGGCGACGTCGTCGTCTTCTGCCCCGACCAGCTCGGGCCAGCGGTGGCCCGGCTCGTGCCGCCGGAGCGCCGGCTGGACCTGGTCGTGTACCCGGACCTGCGACCGGCTGACCGGGTCGACTGGACCGACTACGCGGAGCGGATGACCGACACGCCGTCGGCGGCCGTCGCGGCCGACGTGCTGGAGCGCGCCGGCGACGGGTCGGCCGTGTGGGTGGTCACCGCACCGGGCTACCGCGTGCCGTCGACCCAGCGCTGCGCTTTCCTGGTGGACGTGCTCGAGGCCGCCCGCGGGGAGAAGGCCGAGCTCGTCATCGTCCCCGACAGCCGCATCCCGGAGGACTACCGGCTGCAGTACCTCCCGCCGGTCGCCACCCCCTGACGAAGGACCTCCTCCTCCCCAACCCTCGGAGAAGGACTGCGTCCTCCCCCACCCTTCGCAGGCTCAGGGTGGGGCCCGGGACGGGGCCGACGGTGCCTTGGAGGGGGCCGGCCAGCCGGTGGCGGGTCGGTGGCTAGGGTGCGGGCGACGACGTCGTCCACCGCCAGGAGGTTCCCGTGGCAGAGCCGGAGTTCGTGACGCTGCAGGTCACCGACGGGGTGGGGACCATCCGCCTCGACCGGCCGAAGATGAACGCGATCAACGAGCAGCTGCACATGGAGGTGCGCGCCGCGGCGATGGAGGCCGGACGGCGCGAGGACGTGCGGGCCGTCGTCGTCTACGGCGGGGAGCGGGTGTTCGCAGCGGGCGCCGATATCAAGGCGATGTCGCAGCTCGACGGCCAGAGCATGGTCGCCTGGGGCCGGGAGCTGACCGACTCGTTCACCGCCGTGCAGGAGATCCCCAAGCCGGTGATCGCCGCGATCACCGGCTACGCACTCGGCGGCGGCTACGAGCTGGCGCTGTGCGCCGACTTCCGGGTCATGGGAGCCGGCGCCAAGGTCGGTCAGCCGGAGATCCTGCTCGGCGTCATCCCCGGCGCGGGCGGCACGCAGCGCCTGGCCCGCCTGGTCGGCCCGGCGAAGGCCAAGGACCTGGTCTTCACCGGCCGGCACGTCGGCGCGGAGGAGGCCATGGAGATCGGGCTGGCCGACGCCGTCGTCCCGGACCCCGAGGTGTACGACACCGCGGTGGCCATGGCGCGCAAGTTCGCCGCCGGTCCGCCGCTGGCACTGGCCGCCGCCAAGCAGGCGATCGACGAGGGCCTGGACCGGCCGCTGCGCGACGGCCTGGTCCTGGAGAGCCGGCTGTTCGCCGAGCTCTTCGACACCGAGGACCAGAAGACCGGCATGCGCTCGTTCCTGGAGAACGGTCCCGGCAAGGCGACGTTCACCGGACGCTGAGCCGGGCCGGGGACGGCGCGAGCGGCGTCACCCGGACCCCCGGCCGGGGCCCCGTTACCGGGCGGTAACGTCGACCATCGGAACAGGCGGGCGCCGGCCCGCGCCCCTGATGTGGAGGTGGGTCTGACGATGGACATCGTCGTTCTGGTCAAGCAGGTCCCCGATTCCGGGAGCGAGCGCAACCTGGACCCGGCGGACAACACTGTTGTGCGGGCGAGCGCGGACAACGTCGTCAACGAGATCGACGAGTACGCGATCGAGGAGGCCCTCCTGCTCAAGGAGGCCCACGGGGGCGAGGTCACCGTCCTCACCGTCGGCCCCGAGTCGGCCGCCGACGCGATCCGCAAGGCCCTGTCGATGGGCGCGGACCGGGCCGTTCACGTCGTGGACGACGCCATGCACGGGGCCTGCGCCCCGCAGACGTCGGCCGTCCTCGCCGCGGCGCTGCAGCAGATGTCCTTTGACATCGTGCTCTGCGGTGCCGAGTCCACCGACGGTCAGCTGTCGGTGATGCCGGCGCTGCTGGCCGAGCGGCTGGGCCTCCCGCAGCTGTCCGGCGCCCGCAAGCTCACCGTCGAGAACGGGATGGCCCGGGTCGAGCGGCAGACCGACGGCGGCTTCTGGGCGATCGAGGCGCCGCTGCCGGCGATCGTGTCCACCTGGGACACCATCAACGAGCCGCGCTACCCGTCCTTCAAGGGGATCATGGCCGCCAAGAAGAAGCCGGTGGAGAAGAAGTCGCTGGCCGACCTCGGCATCGACCCCTCCACCGTGGGCCTGGCGACGGCGACCAGCCAGGTGCTCGACTTCGCCGGCCGCCCGCCCAAGGGCGCCGGTGTCAAGGTCAACGACGAGGGCGACGGCGCCCAGAAGCTGGTCGACTTCCTGGCCGGCCAGAAGATCGTCTGACGAAGCGCAGGAGAGACGGAGCAGTCATGGCAGAGGTCCTGGTCCTCGTCGAGCTCAACCCGACCGGTGAGGGTGTCCGCAAGACCACGCTGGAGGCGCTGACCGCCGCCCGCGCGCTCGGCGAGCCCTCGGCGGTCGTCGTCGGCGGCCCCGGCTCGGCCGCCGCGGCCAGGGCGCAGCTGGCCGAATACGGCGCCGCGAAGGTCTACGTCGCCGAGTCCGAGGAGGTCGACCAGTTCCTGGTCGCCCCCAAGGTGGAGGTGCTCGCACAGCTGGTGGCCGACAAGCAGCCCGCCGCGGTGGTCATCCCCTCCTCGCCGGAGGGCAAGGAGATCGCCGGCCGGCTGGCCATCAAGACCGGCAGCGGCTTCCTCACCGACGTCACCGAGATTGCCCCCGACGGCACCGCGACCCAGGTCGCCTTCGCCGGCGGGACGATCGTCCATTCCAAGGTCACCGTCGGCACCCCGGTCTACACCGTGCGTGGCAACTCGGTCACCCCCGAGCCGGCCCCCGGCGCGGCCGCGGAGGAGCAGGTCCCGGTGCAGCTGTCCGACGCCGCGAAGGCGACCCGCGTCGCCGACCGGGTCGTGGAGCAGAAGTCCTCCCGTCCGGAGCTGACCGAGGCCTCGATCGTCGTCTCCGGCGGCCGCGGCGTCGCCTCGGCGGAGAACTTCTCCATCATCGAGGAGCTCGCCGACTCCCTCGGTGCGGCGGTCGGCGCCTCCCGCGCCGCGGTGGACTCCGGCTACTACCCGCACACCTTCCAGGTGGGGCAGACGGGCAAGACCGTCTCGCCGCAGCTCTACATCGCCGTCGGCATCTCCGGCGCCATCCAGCACCGGGCCGGCATGCAGACCTCGAAGACCATCGTCGCGGTCAACAAGGACCCCGAGGCACCGATCTTCGAGCTCGCCGACTTCGGCGTCGTGGGCGACCTGAACACCGTCGTCCCGCAGGCCACCCAGGGCATCACGGCGCGCAAGGGCTGACCGCAGTACCCGTGTCGAGCGCCGGTTCCTGTCGAGGGGCGGCGCTCGACGTCGTTCAGCGCTCGTTCGTGTGCTCTACCCACGTGAGCACCGCCCGCACCCGTCGGTCGACCGACGGCGACTCGTGCAGGCCCCAGCTTGGCGAAGATGGCGGCGACGTGCTTGCTCACGGCCGACTCGGACACGTGCAAGCGGGCGGCGATCGCGCCGTTCGTGCGGCCCTGGGCCATCTCGCGCAGGACGTCGAGCTCGCGAGCGGACAGAGTGCGCAGCGGCGAGCCGGACGCGCGCCGTCCCGACGCCAGCAGCTCGTCGACGACCGACGGGTCGACGACCGAGCCCTCGGTGGGGACTGCGGTCAGCGCCCGGCACCAGCTCCTCGCGGTCTCCCACCCGGTCCTTGAGCAGGTAGGCCAGCCCGGCGGTGCCGTCGGCGAACAGGGCGGCGGTGTACGACGCGTCGGCGTGCTGTGAGAGGACGACCACGCCCGTGCGCGGGTGTCCGCGCGGATGCGGCGCGCGGCGGCGATGCCGTTGGTGGTGAACGACGGCGGCATGCGGATGTCGGTGAGGACGACGTCCGGCCGCAGCTCCGCGACCCGGGCGAGCAGTTCGGGCGCGCTCGCGGCGGTGCCGACCGTCTCCACCTCGGGACCCTCCTCCAGCAGCCGCCGCACCCCCTCCCGCACCAGAAAGTTGTCGTCCGCGACGACGAGCCGGACGGTCATCCGGGCACTTCGCCGACGGGGAACGACGCCCGGACGACGGTGCCGCGGCCGGCCGCGCCGCAGACCTCGAAATTGCCGTGCAGGGACTCCACCCGGTCGCGGAGCCCGCGCAGGCCGCCAGTCGTGCGGGCCGCGCCGGCGAGGCCGGGGCCGTCGTCGCTCACCTCGGCCCGGAGCGACCCGTCCCCGCCCGTGAGCCGGACGGCGATGCGGCTGCCGGGTGCGTGCTTGAGCGCGTTGGTCACCGACTCCGTGACGACAAAGTAGGCGGCTCCCTCCACCACCGGGGGCCACCGGCCGGCCGCGCTCTCATCGGCGTGCAGCTCCACCTCCACCGGAAGCCGGGCCAGCCGGCTCTCGACCGCCGGCACCAGCCCGGCGTCCTGGAGCACCGGCGGCCGGATGCCGCGCAGCAGTTCTCGCAGGTCCGTCATGCTTTCCCGCAGCCGGTCGCCCACCTCGCCGATGGTGCCGCGGGCATCGTCGGGTCGGCGGTCGAGCTGCCGCTCGGCGACGGCCACGAGCAGCAGTGCCCCGACCAGCTGCTGCTGGACCCCCTCGTGCAGGTCCCGTTCCAGCCGCCGGCGGGCCTCGTCCTCGGCCTCCACGATGCGCGTCCGCGAGTCCAGCAGTCGGCTCTCCAGGGTGCGCACTCGCCGCGTGACGCCCCACAGCAGGGTTGCCGGGAACAGTGCCAGTGCGGTCAGGAATGCCGGCACCGCCACCGCCTCCGGCGGTCCCTCGGCGCCTGCCTGGCTGGCGTGCTCGTCGTGGGTGCCGCGCACGGCGCACTGTCGATCCGTGCCGCGGTGCTGGGCACCATGGCCGCCCTGACAGTGCCCGCGCTCGTCGGCGTCCGCGTCGCCGGCCGGCGGCCGTCCCCCGCGCGCCCCGGAGCCCGGACCGACGTGACTACCCTGGCGCGGTGAGCCCGGCGTGCGAGGTCGCGAGGGAGACGGCATGACGGTCCCCGCAAGGGGCCCCGGCGAGGAGGTCAGGTGAGTTCCTCCGAGGCGGTCTACTTGGACCACGCGGCGACGACACCGCTGCTGCCCGCGGTGCTGGCCGCGATGACCGGGCAGCTGGGCCGCGTGGGCAACGCCTCGTCGCTGCACGCCAGCGGCCGCGCCGCCCGCCGGGTCGCCGAGCAGTCGCGCGAGCGGCTGGCCGAGGCGCTGGGCGCCCGCCCGTCGGAGGTGCTGTTCACCGGCGGCGGCACCGAGAGCGACAACCTCGCGATCAAGGGCCTGTTCTGGGCCCGGTCCGACGCCGACTCCCGCCGCCGGCGGATCGTGGTCAGCCCCGCCGAGCACCACGCGGTGCTCGACAGCGTCGAGTGGCTGGCCAAGCACGACGGTGCCGACGTCACCTGGCTGCCCGTCGAGCCGACCGGCCGGATCACCCCCGAGGCGCTGCGCGCGGCGCTGGGCACCGGCGAGGACGTCGCCCTGGCCAGCGTGATGTGGGCCAACAACGAGATCGGCACGGTCAGCGACCTGACCGCGCTCGCCGAGGTGGCGCACGCCGTCGGCGTCCCGCTGCACGCCGACGCCGTCCAGGCCGTGGGGCAGGTGCCGGTCGACTTCGCCGCCAGCGGCGTCGACGCGCTCACCATGACCGGGCACAAGCTCGGCGGGCCGATGGGCGCGGGGGTCCTGCTGCTGCGCCGCGAGGCCCAGTGCACGCCGCTGCTGCACGGCGGCGGGCAGGAGCGCGACGTGCGCTCGGGCACCCTCGACGTCGCCGCCATCGTGGGGCTGCAGGTGGCCGCCACCGTCGCGGTCACCGAGCGGGAGGCCCGCGCCGCGCGGCTGGCCGCACTGCGCGACCGGCTGGTGGCCGGCGTGGTGGCGCAGGTGCCCGACGCCCAGCTCAACGGCGCTCCGCTGGACGACGTCCTCGCCGGCGGCCCGGGGCGGCTGCCCGGCAACGCGCACCTCTCCTTCCCCGGCGCCGAGGGCGACGCGCTGCTCATGCTCCTCGACGCCCGCGGCGTGGAGTGCTCCACCGGATCGGCCTGCAGCGCCGGCGTGGCCCGGCCCAGCCACGTGCTGCTGGCGACCGGCGCCGACGCCGACCGCGCGCGCAGCTCGCTGCGTTTCAGCCTCGGCCACACGTCCACCGACGCCGACGTCGACGCCCTCCTCGCGGTCGTCGGGCCGGTGGTGGAGCGGGCCCGCAGGGCGGGGATGGGGCGTCGGTGAGACGACAGCGAGTGACCATCGCAGCGAGGGCACGGAGCCGACAGGGAGTGAGCATCGCAGCGAGCTCTGCGAGCGAGGAGCGCAGCGACCGCGGAGGCGACCGGTGCTGTTGAGCGAGGAGCGGAGCGACCGCGGAGCCGAACGGGAGCCGTCGTGAGGGTCCTGGCTGCGATGAGCGGTGGAGTCGACTCCGCGGTCGCCGCCGCCCTTGCCGTGGACGCCGGGCACGACGTCACGGGCGTCCACCTGGCGCTCTCCCCGGACCGGCAGACCCTGCGCAGCGGCGCCCGGGGGTGCTGCAGTGTCGAGGACGCGCACGACGCCCGCCGGGTCGCCGACGAGCTCGGCATCCCCTTCTACGTCTGGGACCTCGCCGAGCGGTTCACGCACGACGTCGTCGACGACTTCGTGGCCGAGTACGCCGCCGGCCGCACGCCCAACCCGTGCCTGCGCTGCAACGAGAAGATCAAGTTCTCGGCGGTGCTGGAACGGGCGCAGGCCCTCGGCTTCGACGCCGTCGTCACCGGGCACCACGCACGGCTGGCCGGTGGACAACTGCGCCGGTCGGTAGACGAGGGCAAGGACCAGTCCTACGTGCTCGCCGTCCTCACGCCTGCGCAGCTGGCCGGCGCGGTCTTCCCACTCGGGGCGATGACCAAGCAGCGGGTGCGCGAGATCGCCGCCGAGCGGGGCTTCGCGGTGGCCACCAAGGCCGACTCGCACGACATCTGCTTCATCCCCGACGGCGACACCCGCGGCTTCCTCGCCCGCCGGCTCGGCGCCCAGCCCGGTCCGGTCGTCGACGCGGCCACGGGCGCCACGGTGGGGGAGCACGCCGGTGCCTACGGCTTCACCGTCGGCCAGCGCCGTGGGCTCGGCGCCGCCGTCGGGGACTCGCGGCCCCGTTACGTGCTGGGCATCGAGCCGGTGACCCGTACGGTGACCATCGGCACGGCCGACCTCGCCGGGGTGGACGAGGTCCGCACCGCCCGGCCCACCTGGACCGGCCCGGCGCCGGTGCTGCCGTTCCGCGCCGAGGTGCAGGTGCGGGCCCACGGCACCCCGGTGCCGTGCGAGGTGACGGCAGGGGACGACGGCGGCCTGCGGCTGCTGCTCGGCACCCGGCAGCGCGGCGTGGCACCCGGGCAGTCGGCGGTGCTGTACGCCCCCGACGCCGACCTCGGCGACCTGGTCCTGGGCCAGGGCACGGTCCTCGGTACCGGCTGAGCCCGTGACGGTCGCGGGCGACGAGGCACGGACTACCGTCGCGGACGTGGCCTCGCTGGACCCCGTCTCGCCCACCGACCCCGACGTCCCCGCCGACCTCGCCGCCGCACCGGAGACCCGCCGAGAGGAGCGGGCGTCGGCGCCGTGGGGACCGGCCACGGGGGTCGGCTCGCTGCCCGGCCTCGACCCGCTGGAGGCGCTCCGGGTGGTCACCGGCGAGCTGCCGGACTTCGCCCACCTGCCCGAGCTGCCCGGTCGTGGCGCCGGTGCGGACCTGGTCGGCCGCAGCGCCGCGCTGCTGGTCGACCTGGCCGTCGAGCTGACGCCGGCCGGCTGGCGGCTGGTGCCACGGGCCGGCATCGACCAGCGCCGCGCCCAGGAGTTCCTGGCCCGAGACCTCGACGCCCTGTACGACGTCGCCGGGGACTACACTGGACCGTTCAAGGTGCAGGCCGCCGGCCCGTGGACGCTGGCCGCCGGCCTCGAGCGCACCCGCGGCGACCGCGCCGTCGTCGACGCCGGAGCCCGCCGGGACCTCGCCCAGTCGCTCGCCGAGGGCCTCGCCGAGCACGTCGCCGCCGTGGCCGCGCGGGTGCCCGGCGGGCAGGTCGTGGTGCAGCTGGACGAGCCGTCGCTGCCCGCCGTCCTGCGCGGGGCGCTGCCCACGGCCAGCGGGTTCGGCAAGCTGCCCGCCGTCGAGGCGTCCGTGGTGGAGCAGGAGCTCGCCGCCGTCGTCGGCGCGCTGCCGGGGCCGGTGGTGGTGCACTGCTGCGCGGACCGGGCACCGTTGGAGCTGTTCCGGTCGGCGGGGGCCGACGCCGTCTCCTTCGACCTCGGGCTGGTGCAGGACCTCGACGCCCTCGGGACCGCGGTCGAGGCCGGCACGCATCTGTTCTCCGGCGTCGTCCCGGGCGCCGACGCCACCCTGCCCGCGCCGAGGTCCACCGCGTCGCGGCTGCAGGCGTGGTGGCGGGAACTCGGGTTCCCCGCCGAGCGGCTGCACGAGGCGGTCACCCTCACCCCGTCCTGCGGGCTGGCGGGGGCGACGCCCGGCTACGCACGCCAGGCCATGACCCACGTGCGCGAGGCGGCGAGGTACCTCCAGCCGGAGTGACGCACACGGCCGGGTGATCGCCGGTTCGCCGTCGTACCCGCCGGTTACCGTTTCGCCGTGACGACCGAAGCCGAGCTGGACGACGCGCCGGACGTGGCGGCCGCCCCCGAGCGGGAGGACGTCACCGAGGTCCCCGACGACGCGCGGACCCGGCACCGCGACCTCTCCGAGGAGCTCGACCGCTACGCGTTTGCCTACTACGTGCAGGACGCGCCGCTGGTCAGCGACGGCCAGTACGACGAGCTGATGGCCGAGCTCAAGGTGATCGAGGCTGCCCACCCGGCCCTGGTCACGCCCGACTCCCCGAGCCAGAAGGTCAACGGCGGCTTCACCGCGACCTTCGCCCCGGTCGCGCACCTGGAGCGGATGCAGAGCCTGGACAACGCGTTCTCCGGCGACGAGCTCTCCGCCTGGGCCGCCCGGGTCGAGCGCGAGGTGGGCACCGCGGCGGCGTACCTGTGCGAGCTCAAGGTGGACGGCGTCGCGGTCGACCTGGTCTACGAGCGCGGCCGGTTGGTGCGCGCGGCCACCCGCGGGGACGGCGTCACGGGGGAGGACGTCACCGCCAACGTGCGCACGATGGACGACGTCCCGCAGCAGCTGTCAGGGGAGGACGTCCCGCCGCTGCTGGAGGTGCGCGGTGAGATCTACTTCCCGGTCGCCGCGTTCGCCGACGTCAACGCCGCGATGGTCGAGCAGGGCAAGGCGCCCTTCGCGAACCCCCGCAACGCCGCCGCCGGCTCGCTGCGGCAGAAGGACCCGCGGGTTACCGCCTCACGGCCGCTGCGCCTGGTCGTCCACGGCCTCGGGGTGCTCGAGGGGTTCGCGCCCGAGCGGCAGTCGGCGGCCTACGCCGGGCTGCGTGCGCTGGGCCTGCCGGTCAGCGACCGGTTCGAGGTCGTGGAGAACCTCGAGGGCGTGTGGGCCTACATCGAGCGCTACCGCGAGCAGCGGCACTCGGTGGAGCACGAGATCGACGGCGTGGTGGTCAAGGTCGACCAGGTCGCGCTGCAGCGGCGGCTGGGCTCCACCTCGCGGGCCCCGCGGTGGGCGATCGCCTTCAAGTACCCACCGGAGGAGGCGACGACGAAGCTGTTGGACATCCGGGTCAACGTCGGGCGCACCGGCCGGGTCACCCCCTTCGCGCACATGGAGCCGGTCAAGGTGGCGGGCTCCACGGTGCAGCTGGCCACCCTGCACAACGCCTCGGAGGTCCGGCGCAAGGGCGTGCTGATCGGCGACACCGTCGTCATCCGCAAGGCCGGCGACGTGATCCCTGAGGTGCTCGGTCCGGTGGTGGTCGCCCGCACCGGCGACCAGCGCGAGTTCGTCATGCCGACGCACTGCCCTGAATGCGGCACGGAGCTGCGGCCGGAGAAGGAGGGCGACGCCGACATCCGCTGCCCGAACGCGCGCTCCTGCCCCGCCCAGTTGCGGGAGCGGGTGTTCCACGTCGCCGGCCGGGGTGCCTTCGACATCGAGGTGCTCGGCTACGAGGCGGCGATCGCGCTGCTGCGGGGCGGGCTGCTGCAGGACGAGGGGGACATCTTCTTCCTCGACGAGGAGGCGCTGTGCCGGGCGCCGTTCTTCACCAGGAAGGACGGCGCCCTCTCGGCCAACGGGCGCAAGCTGCTGGCCAACCTGCAGACCCGCAGGGACGTCCCGCTGTGGCGGGTGCTCGTCGCCCTCTCCATCCGGCACGTCGGACCGACCGCCGCGCAGGCTCTGGCCCGCGACTTCCGCTCGCTGGACCAGATCATGGCCGCGAGCGAGGAGGAGCTGGCCGCCGCCGACGGTGTGGGCCCGACGATCGCCCGGTCGGTCAGGGACTGGTTCGACGTCGACTGGCACCGTGAGGTGGTCGAGAAGTGGCGGGCCGCGGGGGTGCGGATGGCCGACGAGGGGGAGGACGCCGGGCCGGGTCCGCTGACCGGCGTCACCGTCGTCGTCACCGGATCGCTGCGCGACTTCAGCCGCGACCAGGCGATCGCCGCGATCCAGGAGCGCGGCGGCAAGGTGACCGGATCGGTGAGCAGGAAGACCGGCTTCGTGGTGGTCGGCGCCGACCCGGGGAGCAAGTACGACAAGGCGGTGCAGGTCAAGGCTCCGATCCTCGACGACGACGGCTTCCGGGTGCTGCTCGACGACGGGCCCGACGCGGCGCGGGCCGTGGCGAGCACCGGCGAGGGCAGCGAGCCGGCCGAGGCCTGAGCGCAGCGGCCCGGAGTCTCCGCGCGCCCTACGCCGGGCGGGGCTCCGATCAGGGTGTCGCCGCGGCGGGCCGGCTTCCCTGGGCGGCGACCTCGGCGGCAGCCGCCGCTGCTGCTGCGGGGTCGAGGTAGCGGCCACCGCGCACGGTCGGGGAGAGGCAGGCGTCCAAGTCGTAGTGCAACGGCATCCCCGTCGGGATGTCCAGGCCCAGGACCTCCTCGCGGGACCGCTGGTCGAGGTGAGCCGCGAGCGCACGCAGCGAGTTGCCGTGCGCGACGACCAGTACGGTGTGACCGGCACGCAGGTCGGGGACGACGGCGTCGCACCAGTACGGCAGCAGCCGGGCGGTCACGTCCGCGAGGCTCTCCGTCCGCGGCACCTGACCGGGGGCCAGGCCGGCGTAGCGGGGGTCGGCGGAGACGTCCCACTCGCTGCCCGGAGTCAGCGGCGGGGGTGCTCCGTCGTAGGACCTCCGCCACGACCGGAAAACCTCGTCGCCGTACCGTGCGCGCACCGCCGTGCGCTCCTGACCCTGCAGCAGGCCGTAACAGCGCTCGTTGAGGCGCCAGTGGCGGTGCACCGGCACCCAGTGCCGCCCGGCCGCCTCCAGGGCCAGGCTGCCCGACCGGATGGCGCGGCTGAGCACCGACGTGTGCAGGACCGTCGGCAGCAGACCCGTCTCGCGCAGCCGCTGCCCGCTGCATCACGCCTGCTCGCCGCCGCGCGTGGTCAGGGGGACGTCCACCCACCCGGCGAAGCGGTTGGCGGCGTTCCACTCGCTCTCGCCGTGGCGCAGCAGCAGGAGGGTGGGCATCGTCGGTCAGCGGTCGTCGGGGAGCCCCGGCAACCAGCGGGGCACCCGTGCGGCGTACTCGCGGTAGGGGTCCCCGAAGATGCTGATCAGCCGGTGGTGATCGGTCCTGGCCCGCTCGTCGAACCAGTGCACCAGCCCCGCCGTCACGGCGAGGGAGAGCGGTGAGCGGGTGAGCAGGGTCAGCCCGGTGAGGAAGACCAGGTGGCCCAGGTACATCGGGTTGCGGGTGTGCGCGTAGATCCCGGTCGTCACCAGCCGCTCCGGCTGCCCCTGTGACATCCCCGGCGGGCCACCGGCCCGGGCGATCCGGTAGCTGCCGGAGAGGCGGTACTGCAGGTATCCCCAGGCCAGCAGCGGCGCCCAGCGCAGGTGCAGCGGGCGGCGGGACAGCGCCTGCTCGGCCAGCACGGCGGCCGGTATCGCGACGAAGGTCCGGGTCGACGTGCCTCGCAGGGACAGGCGCACGGGGCCTCCAGGGTGGTCGCGGGGCGCCGCAGGGACACGGCGCCGCATGCCGGCGTCCGCCTCTTCATCTCGGCCCGGCCTCAGGTGGTCTAGTGGTCTTACCAATCACACTACTGATCCTCTATGGTCTCCGTCACACGGACGGGAGAACCTCTCCCGTGAGGACCGGACCCCCAGGAGAGACTGGATGACGCGACGCGACGAACGACGAGCCCGCAGGCGGGCGGCGACCCTACTGCCCGTCGTCGGACTGCTCGCCGCGGCCTGCGGCGGTGGCGAGGCCGGTTCGGGCGGTGGCCAGGCCGCCGGCGGTGGTGGTGGCACTGAGTCCTGCTACGAAGGCGAGACGGCGACCTTCGTGGTGCCGTTCTCCCCGGGTGGCGGCTACGACGTCATCGCCCGCGGTCTCCAGCCGTTCCTGGAGGAGGAGCTCGGGGCGACCGTCGTCGTCGAGAACCAGACCGGTGCCGGCGGTCTGAAGGCCGCCAACAACCTCTACACCACGGAGGGCGACGGGCTGACCTTCGGCCTGTTCGCCGCCCAGGGCATCGTAGGCTCCGCCCTGGCCGAGGCGTCGGGGGCGAGCTACGACCCGAAGGAGTTCACCTACGTCGCGCGCCTCGCCCAGGACTCCCGCGTGCTGCTGGCCAGCCCGCAGAGCGGCCTGACGTCGATCGACGACGTGCTGGCCGCCGACCAGCTGCAGTACGCGACGGCCGGCACCGGTGCCGCGGACCACATCGACGGCAACGTCGTGCCCACGGTCCTGGGCATCGAGGACAAGGTCCAGGTCGTCACCGGCTTCGAGGGCTCCTCGGAGACCGAGCTCGCCGTCACCTCCGGGGAGGTGGAGCTGGGCAGCGGCACGCTCGGCACCCGGATCAACGGCATCAAGAACGGCGACCAGATCCCGATCCTGCTGATGGGCCGGGAGCGGGCCGAGGAGCTGCCGGACGTCCCGGCGCTGCTGGAGCTGGACCTGGAGAACCCGGATCTGGCCGAGGCCTACATCGGCCTGCAGGAGGTCGGCCGGTCGGTGTTCGCCCCGCCCGGGGTCCCCGAGAACTGCCTGACCGAGCTGCAGGACGCGCTCCGGAACACGCTGGAGAACCCGGAGTTCCAGACGGCGATCGGGGACAGCGTCGACGTGCCGTTCGAGTACACCGACGGCGAGGGCCTGCGGGCGGCGGTGGACAACGTGCTCGGCGCTCCGGAGGAGCTCGTGGCGCTGCTGAAGAAGGCCTACGCCGACCAGTGAGGCAGTGCCCGTCGTGAGCTGAGGCTCACGCGCGGGAGGACGGGGCAGGGGCGCACGCGACCCTGCCCCGTCCGCACGTCCGACCCCGCATCGAGGACGACCCCGGATCCAGGACGAGGAGCGCCACCATGGACGCGCGTGCGCCGAGGACCGTCTACGACGAGATGCTGATGGGGGCAGCAGACCTGCACGTGCACGTCGACCTCGAGTTCTCCCGCACGCGGTTCCGCAAGGCCCTCCCGGAGTGGGAGTGGCTGCACCGGGCCGAGCAGGCGGGCATGCGGGCGGTGCTGCTCAAGTCGCACCTGTGGCCCACGGTCACCGGGACGACGGCGCTCGAGCAGCTCTACGCCGGTGCCGTCCACGTGGCCACCAGCGTGACGCTCAATCCGATGGTGGGCGGGGTCGACCCGTGGGCGGTGGAGGCCGCCGCCGACATGGGGGCGACCGCGGTGTTCATGCCGACCTGGGGATCGGCCGGCGACCGCGAGCACGGCGGCTTCCACACGCGGCTGGCCGAGGCCTTCGAGCACTTCGACCCGGCCCGGCTGTCGACCACATCGATCGTCGACGAGGGCGGAGCGCTGACCGGGGCCGCGCACGAGGTGCTCCGCCTGGTGCACGAGCGCGGGCTCCTGCTCAGCACCGGCCACATCTCGTGGCGGGAGTCCCTCGCGCTGGCCCAGGAGTCGCACCAACTGGGCTTCGACCGCCTCGTCCTCGCCCACCCGTTGTCGGTCTCCGTCGATGCCCCGCACGACGCCGTCTCCGAGATCGTCCGGCTCGGGGCGTACGCCGAGTTCTGCTGGCCCACGGTCGCACCGGGCCGCCGCAGCCCGGCCGAGGTGATCGGCCTGGTCCGCCGGATCGGCGCCGAGCGCACAATCCTGACCAGCGACTACTTCGGCGGCGCCGGGCCCTCGCCGTCGGACCTGCTGCGGATGCTCGCCGGGGTCCTCTACGACAACGGCCTGTCGGTAGCGGAGATCCGCACGGCGGCCGTCACCAACCCCGCCTTCCTCCTCGACCTCGACCCCTGAGGGCACCGGCCGCGACCGACTCACCCCGGCTCCGTCGCGGGAGAGACGGGAGTGTTGACCGCGTTCCAACAGTCCGCCTACGGTCTGATGGACAGTCCATTCACTGCACGTCCAGCCGCCAGGGGTCCCCGCGCGTGAGCTCGCTGCCCGTCGCCGAGACCGCGCAGGTTGAGCTGCTCGACCGCAGCCGGCACCCCGACGGCCGCACCGCCACCCTCGACCCGGCCCTCGGGCGCCGGCTCGGCCTGGCGACGGGGGACCTCCTCCTGGTCCGAGCCGACCCCGCGCGCGGTGCGGTGCTGCGGCTGACCGAGTGTCCCGCGGAGGACGAGGGCTCCGGCGTGCTGTGCCTGGACGCCCTCACCCGCCGCGCGATCGGCGCCCGGGTCGGCACCGAGCTCGCGATCGAGCCGTCGGTCCCGCGGGAGGCGGCGACCGTCCGGCTGGAGACCGCCGTCCCGGTGCCCGGCGAGGCCCTCCGGACGGCGCTGCGCGACGTCCCGCTCACCGCCGGCGCCGCCGTCGCGCTGCCGATCGGCCCGCGCGGCAGTTCCGTGGTGGTCCGCGTGGCAGAGGGGGAGGGCCTCGTCGGACCCCGCACCGAGCTGACGGTGGGAACGGCCGACCTCGCCGACCTCACGCATCCGGTCAACGCCGGCCTGGCCGACGTCGGCGGCCTGGGCGCGGCGGTCGCTGAGCTGCGTGAGGTCGTCCACCTGGCCATCTCGCGGCCCGAGCTGCTGACCCGGCTGGGCATCACCCCCGCGCGGGGCGTGATCCTGCACGGACCTCCGGGCAGCGGGAAGACGCTGCTGTGCCGGAGCCTGGCGGGTGAGCTGGACGCGGCCTTCTACTACATCTCCGGGCCCGAGGTGGTCGGCAGCCTGCACGGCCAGACCGAGGAGAGTCTGCGCGCCGTCTTCGCCGACGCGGCCGACCACGCCCCGGCGATCATCTGCATCGACGAGATCGACGCGCTCACCCGCAACCGGCGCGCGCTGTCCAGCCACGCCGATCTGCGTGCCGTCGCCCAGCTGCTGAGCCTGATGGACGGCCTGCGCCGCGCCCGCGGTGTCTTCGTCATCGGCACCACCAACCAGGTCGAGCTGATCGACCCGGCGTTCCGCCGTCCGGGTCGGTTCGACCGGGAGATCGAGATCGCCGAGCCGGACCAGCGGGCCCGACTGGAGATCCTCACGGTGCAGACCCGCTCGATGCCGCTGGCCGAGGACGCGCGCGCCCTCCTGCCCCGGCTCGCCGAGGAGACCGTCGGCTTCACCGGCGCCGACCTCGCCGCCGTCGCCCAGCGGGCCGGGCTGTCCGCGCTGCGCCGGATCACCGCCTCCGGCGGCCTCCGGGGTGCGGTCGGCGCGCTGGCCACGAGCGAGGCCGTGACCGGCGAGGACCTGCGCGCCGCGAGGACCGCGGTACAGCCGGCCGGCGTCCGCGACGCGCACTTCGTGACGATCCCGCCGCGCGTGCTCGCCGGCCGGACCCCCGCCCTGGACCGGTTGCGGCAGATCAGCGGAGTCGCCCTGGGCGACTCCGGAAACGCGGCGGCCGGCTCGACCGTCGCCGGGTCCGGCGTCCTGCTCACCGGCGCCAGCGGTGCCGGCAAGACCGCGACCGTCGCCACGCTGGCCCGCGAGCTGGGGCTGCGGCTGGTCGTCCTGACCGGTCCGGAGCTGGCCAGCCGGTGGCTCGGGGAGACCGAGGAGTCGGTACGCGGGCTGGCCAGGACGACCACGCGGATGCGGCCGAGCCTGCTGCTGCTGGACCACCTCGAGGCGATGGCGCCCCGGCGGACCGAGGCCCGCGATCCCGGTGACGTCCGCATCGTCGGTCAGCTGGCCGCGGTGCTCACCGAGCTGACCAGCACCCCCGGGGTCATGGTCGTCGGCGCGACGTCCCGGCCGGACCTCGTCGACGACCTCGTCCTCGGCGCCACGGGCCTGCGGCTGCGGGTCGAGGTGCCGCCGCCGGACGACGACGACCGCGCCGCCATCCTCGCCGCCCGCCTGGGCGACGCCGGCCTCGAGCTCCCGGACGAGGACCTGCGCGCGCTGGCCAGGGCCGGCTCCGGCCTCACCCCCGCCGACCTGGTCCTCGCCGTCGACCTCGGGCGGCACAGCGGACGCCCGACAACCGAAGCCGTCCACGACGAGCTCGTCCAGCTAGCCCGATCACAGGAGGCGCCCCGATGACCGACCAGCGTATGCGGCGGGCGGCCGAGCCGGAACCCGAAGAGGGCGACACCCGGCTCTACGAGCCCAGGATCTACGAGCACTCCTTCACGGTCCACGACCGGATGCGCCAGGGCCGTGTCGTCGTCCGCGACGCCGAGCGCCAGTGGGACATGCACCGGCAGGCCAACTCCAAGCGCTACCTCTCGCCGCTGGAGCCGGACCTGCAGGACACCTGCCTGCAGAGCTGGGAGGTCTTCCGCCAGGTCTTCCCGGAGCGCTCCGGCCGGCACCGGCACCAGGGCGGACTGGTCATCTTCATCCTGAAGGGCAGGGGCTACTCGGTCTACGACGGCGTCCGGCACGACTGGGAGGCCGGGGACCTGCTGCTGCTGCCCATGACACCGGGCGGCATCGAGCACCAGCACTTCAACACCGATCCCGAGCAGCCGGCGGAGTGGATCGCCTTCATCTACTGGCCGTTCTTCGACCACGGGGGGTGCCAGATCATCCAGATCGAGTCCTCGCCGCTGTACGAGGCCTACATCGCCCGCAAGCAGGACACGGCCCGCGCGTTCCGGGCGGGTGAGTGACCGTGGCAGAGGAAGCTGTGCCCACGCCGGGGGGTGCACTGCCGAACCGGCTGGGCCGGCTGATCGACCTGCGCGACGCCCAGAGGGCGCGCTTCGGTGCGGGTCAGTCCGTCGTCCACGGCCGTGACCTCCCCTGGGAGGACAACCAGCTCGGCCGGCAGAAGTGGTACATGCACCCGGACATGACCCAGAACGCGCTGAACTCGCTGCTGTTCTGGGTCCAGGAGATCCCGCCCGGCGGCCGCAGCGGCCGGCTGCACTACCAGGGCGGCACCGTCGGCTACGTGTGGACCGGCCGCGGCTACACCCTGATCGACGACGAGCGGCACGACTGGGCCGAAGGCGACGTGCTCAACCTGCCGGTGCGCACCGACGGCATCACCGTGCAGCACGTCAACCTCGACGACGACGAGCCGGCGCGGCTCCTGCTCACCGAGCCCAACCACCTCGACGCCCTCGGCGTGGACCGCGGCTGCGGCTTCCACCCACTGGCCGAGGGCGAGGACCCCCCGAAGCCCGACGTCGACACCAGCCTGAGATAAGGAGCCATCCCCATGTCCGACGGCGAAGGCCGCGTGTTCGTCCGCGAGCTCGTCTCGCACACCTACGGTCTGAACGAGTTCCGCAGCCGCCAGCTGGCAGCGCCGCGCGTGCGCAGCCCCGAGGACGACGTGTCGATCCTGGGCAAGGCCGGCTACACGGAGGGCCAGGACGCCTGGTGGCGGGTGGGCCCGGGCGACGACCCCTTCTGGACCCAGACGCTGCAGGTGCACCTGGTGGAGCTGCCCCCGCGTGGGGCGGCCAAGGGGCACGGGCACCAGAACGAGGCGCCCTTCTACATCCTCGAGGGCGCCGGCTACGAGATCCACGACGACCAGCGCTACGACTGGACCAAGGGCGACCTGGTGCTCGTACACACCGACTCGGTGCACCAGCACTTCAACCCCTACGACGAACCGGCGCTGACCCTGGTCATCAAGGCCAAGTCGACCTGGCTGTTCGCCGGCCTCATGCAGCAGGGCAGCCGTAAGCCCTTCGACGACGACGCCTACGGCCCGCGCGAGGACTGGTCGCGGATCTGGACGCCGGGCGTCACGGGCCTGAAGAAGGTCGTCGGCAAGGACGACGCGCAGTGGGAGACCACGCCGCTCGGCCGCGTCCGCGTGCTGTCGGGACCGGAGCGGCCCGACGTCCGCCAGTTCTCCGCCGACGTCTTCGAGCTCGACATCCCCGCCGGGAGCCGGTCGGGCAGGCACTGGAAGATGGCCGACGAGATCCTCTACGTCGTCGAGGGCGAGGGCTACTCCCTGCACTGGGAGGTGCAGGCCGAGATCGCCGAGAAGTACTACGCCCGCATCGCCACCGAGCCGACCCGGCACGAGATCAGCAAGGGCGACACCCTCTACGTCCCGCAGAACACCGTCGTGCAGCACTTCGCCGCAGATGGCTCGCCGCTGTTCCTGCTCTCGGCGCAGAACCGGCTGTTCAAGCACTTCGGCTACGACACGGTCCACCACTTCGAGGCCGCGCCCGAGTACGCAGGAGCGTCGGCATGACCCTGGTCATCGACAACCCGACGGTGGAGAAGGTCCTCACCGCCGCCGCGGTCAACGACAGCCTGGAGAACGCCGCCCGGGAGCTGGCCACCGGCGGGGCGGTGAACGCGCCGCCCTACCGGGTGTTCACCCCCCGCGAGGAGAAGGACTACGGGGCCCAGTTCCCGCCCGGCGGCGCGCCGACCCACCACGCCTTCACCTCGCTCACCGGGGCGATCGCCAACCTCGACGTGACCACCGACCGGATCGACTCGGACATCATCACCTACGTGCAGACGCCCGACGGCCTGCGCCAGCGGCGGGTGCCCGGCACCCCGGACCGCAAGTTCTGCGGGCTGATCTACCTCTACAGCTCGGTGACCGGCGAGCTGCTGGCGATCATCCACGACGGCTACCTGCAGAAGTTCCGGGTGGCCGGCACGGGCGCCGTCGGGGCCAAGTACCTGGCCCGTCAGGACGCGCGGGTCATGGGGCTGCTGGGCACCGGCTGGCAGGCGCAGGCCGCCGCCCACTGCTTCGCCGCTCTCGGCCGCCTGGATCGGATCCACGTCTTCAGCCCCACGCCGGGGAAGAAGGAGTCCTTCGCCGAGCAGATGTCGCAGGAGGCCGGCATCGAGATCGTGCCCGTGGCCTCGGCCCGGGAGGCGGTGCGCGGCGCCGACATCGTCTACATGGCCACCAACTCCAAGGACCCGGTCGTGATGGCCGACTGGCTGGAGCCCGGCCAGTTCGTCAGCAACGTCTCCGACGTCGAGCTGGAGCTGGCCGGCTGGGAACGCTGCGACGTGCTCACCATGAACCGGCACGGCCGCCGCTGGATGCGCCACGCGATCGGCGGGGTCGACGTGATCCCCGAGCACGGCCGCGACCAGTACACCCGCCCGACCAGCATCGACTGGGACTCCCTGCCGCTGCTGGGCGAGGTGATCGCCGGGACCCATCCCGGCCGGACGTCGGACGAGCAGATCACCGGCATGGTGCTGCGCGGGGACGGCGTCCAGTTCACCGCCGTCGGGCACCTCGTCTACACCCTCTGCAAGCAGGCCGGCCTGGGCACGGAACTGCCCAGGGAGCTCTTCCTGCAGGACGAGAAGTACATCCCCTGAGGTTCTGGACTGAAGGTCTTTTGGTAAGACCAAAGACTGTGTAGCGTGGCTCACGATCCCGACTCCGTTCCCGCACTCGTGGCCATGACTGCGGGCTTGTCGGCCGAGCACCCGGGAGGACCTCCTTCATGACCGACAGCGGACGCCCCAGCGCGGGAGTGGTGGGTCTGGGCGCGATGGGGCGCCCGGCCGCCGAGTACCTCGCGGCCTCGGAGTTCGACACCGTCGCCTACGACCTCGACACCGCCGCGCTGGAGGCGATCGGGAAGAAGGGCGCCACCCCGGCGTCCTCGCTCGAGGAGCTGGCCGGGCGGTCCACGGTCGTGTTCGTCTTCGTCCCCTCGGACGACGACGTGCGCACCGTCTGCCTGGGCGAGGACGGCCTGCTCGCCGGCGCCCGGCCCGGGTCCGTCATCGCGATCTGCTCCAGCGCCCTGCCGGAGACCTGCGAGGCGGTCGCCGCGGCCGGCCGGGAGAAGGGCGTGGACGTCCTGGACGCCGCGCTCACCGGCGGCGTCCGCGGCGCCGAGGCGGGGCAGATCAACCTGCTGGTCGGCGGCGACGAGGCGGTGCTCGACCGGATCCGCCCGCTGCTGGACCCCTGGTGCGGGTCGGTCCACCACCTCGGTGGCCTGGGTGCCGGCCAGGTCGGCAAGACGGTCAACAACCTCGT
>JALYNA010000079.1 GCA_030773455.1 Actinomycetota bacterium | reverse complement strand
TGTTCTTGACGACGGCGTAGCTGCTGCCCTCACCGAGGGAACGGCGCAGCTGGGTCAGCTGGGCCACGGTCAGCCCGCGGTACTCGGTGAGCACCGCCGCGCTGGACGACTGGAACCGCTCGGTGATCTCGTCGATCACCGCGGCCTTCGCCTGCGTGGGCATGGGCCTCCTCTCGTCTGTCGGGCGGACCACCGGCCGGCGCGCGACGGCGGGCGATCGACCGGCCCGGGAACGAGGAACGCCCCGGCGCAGGCGCACGGGGTGAGGGATGCGGCGCACAGCGCCACGTCGATCGAACCGTCCTCCTGCGCGGGCCGTCCGCGTCTGCGGACCTTCGATCGCACGCGGACGTGCGACGACCAGCGGTCTTGGGGGGAACGACCAGCAGCATACGCCATGCGCCGGGGACGCCGCTGTCGCCGTCCTCACCCGGTGGGCGTCGGGCGGCACAGACGACGGAGGCCACGTGGCCTGCGGGTCAGGCGGTGGGCTCGTCCACCGTCAGGTTGCGGGTGCGGTTCGGATCGACCGGGATCCCCGGGCCCATGGTGGTCGAGATGGTGACCTTCTTCACGTACCGGCCCTTGGCCGCGGCCGGCTTGGCCCGCAACACCTCGTCCAGCGCCGCGGCGTAGTTCTCCACGAGCTTGGTCTCGTCGAAGGAGGCCTTGCCGATCACCAGGTGCAGGTTGGCCTGCTTGTCGACGCGAAAGTTGATCTTCCCGCCCTTGATGTCGTTGACCGCCTTGGTGACGTTGGGGGTCACCGTGCCGGTCTTCGGGTTCGGCATCAGGCCGCGCGGGCCGAGGATGCGGGCGATCCGGCCGACCTTGGCCATCTGGTCCGGGGTGGCGATCGCGGCGTCGAAGTCCAGGAAGCCGCCCTGGATCCGCTCGATCAGGTCGTCGGAGCCGACGACGTCGGCGCCGGCGGCCTCGGCCTCGGCGGCCTTGTCGCCCGTCGCGAAGACGATGACGCGGGCGGTCTTGCCCGTGCCGTGCGGCAGGTTGACCGTGCCGCGGACCATCTGGTCGGCCTTGCGCGGGTCGACGCCCAGGCGCATGGCCACCTCGACAGTGGCGTCGTAGGCCGTCGGCGACGTCTCTTTGGCCAGGCCGGCCGCCTGCAGCGGGGAGTAGAGGTTGTCGGGGTCGACCTTCGCGGCCAGCTCGCGGTACTTCTTGCCGTGCTTCGCCATGGTGGTTCCTCTCCCCCGGCTCATCGGCCGGGAGTCGTGTGGTGAACGGGCCTGGCGCGGCCCTCCCACTGGTGACAGAAAGGACCCTCTCCTCCCCACCCCTCGCAAGCTCGGGGCGGGACCCGGGACGGGGCCGGCGGGCCCCTGCAGGGGGGCCGCCAGTGTCAGGCCTGCAACAGGCCGCGCACGTAGGCAGCCTGGCCCAGGTGCTGCAGGTCGTCAGAGAGCACGCTGACCAGCCGGACGCCCAGGGTCACCGGCGGGTCCCAGGTCGGATCGACGACCCGGTCGAGGTCCTCGTCGGTCAGGCCGTGCAGGAACTCCGCCGTGCGGGCGTGCACGGCGCGGGAGTAGCCCAGCAGCAGGTCGGCCGACGGCACCCGGACGGCGTCGACCTCCTCCTCGCCCATCCCGTAGCCGGTCGCCGCGTCGTCGACCGGCAGGCCGAAGCGGCCGGCCCAGCCGTCGGCGGTCCACACCTGCTCGGTGCCGGCGACGTCGGCGACGTGGTCGTCCTGCACCCGCAGCAGGTGCCAGGCCAGCCAGCCGATCGGGTTGGCACCGGGCCGGACGCGGCGGGCGAGGTCGTCGGGGCCCAGCCCCTCGACGGTGCCGGAGAGGGTTTGCGCGATCTGCTCGTAGGCGTACGTGAGGACGCCGCGGCTCCGCATGGGCGACCGCTACCCGTGGGCCGTCCGGTCACTCGCCGTCCGGGCGCTCGTCCGGCTCGCTCTGCGCCTCCAGGTCGGCGGCCTGCTCGGGCGTCTCCATCTCCAGGGCGATGTCGCGGGGCTGCGGCGTGGCGGAGGACGGCGTGGTCATGGGCCGAGCCTGCCGCAGGACGCGGCGGTCCGCGTCAGGACCAGCCGAGCAGGTAGCCGGTGAGGGCGACCAGGCCGGCCGCCACGGCGAGCAGCGCGAGCACCACCACCAGCACCGGCACGACGACCCACCGACGGCGGAAGCGGCGCCGCCGCGTCCGCCCGCCCGTCCGCTCCGCCGGCGGCCTCGCCGCCGAGGGAGCCGGCGGCGGCGCCTTCGGCGCGGGGGCCTCCCGCCGCCGCACCGCCCGCCGTTCCCGGCGTCGCTCGGCCAGGTAGCGGGCCTGGTCGCGGGCATCCCGGGCCACCGCCCCGATCACCGTGGCCGAGACGGCCGCCAGGACCCGCAGGTCCGCGGCGTCGATCCGCTCCACCCGGTCGTCCTCCGGCGCCGTGTCCGGGCGGGGCCCCGGCTGCGCCGGCGGCGACCAGGGGGCGGCGTTCTGCGTCCCGTCGAGGGCCGCCTGCAGCTGCTGGCGTGCCTCCTCCACGGTGAGGCGGTGCGCCGGGTCCTTGGCGAGCAGGCCGCGCAGCACCGGCTCGAGCGGACCGGCGTGCGCCGGCGGCGGGGGCTCCTCGGTCACGACCGCCATGAGCGTGGCCATGGGCTCGCCGCGGGCAAAGGCCTGACGGCCCTCCACCGCGGTGTACAGCGTTGCGCCGAGGGACCACAGATCCACCGCCGGCCCGGGTGGCTCGCCGTGGGCCCGCTCGGGCGCCATGTACGACGGCGAGCCGATGATCGCGCCGGTGGTGGTGATCGCCGGGTCGCCGGTCGCGGTCGCGATGCCGAAGTCGGTGAGGCAGGCCCGCCCGTCGGGGGCGATCAGCACGTTGGCCGGCTTCACGTCGCGGTGCACGATCCCGGCCGCGTGCGCGGCGCTCAGCCCGGCCAGCACGTCCAGCCCGATGCGGGCGACCGCCTGCCACGGCAGCGGGCCCTGCCCGTCGATCACCTGCTGCAGGCTGCAGGACTCCACCAGCTCCATCACCAGCCAGGGGCGCCCCTCCTCCTCGACCACGTCGTAGACCGAGGTGACCGAGGGGTGGTCCAGCCGGGCGGCGGTGCGCGCCTCGCGCATCGTACGCTCCCGCAGCACGCGGCGCTCGTCGTCGGACAGGTGCAGCGAGAAGGTGACCTCCTTGACCGCCACCGGCCGTTCCAGGCGCAGGTCGGTGGCCAGCCACACGATGCCCATGCCGCCGCGGCCGAGGACCTCGCGCAAGGCGTAGCGCCCGGCCAGCAGCCGGTCGGTCGATGCGGTCTCCGCAGTCATGGCCGGACCGTACGCCCGGGCGGGCGGTCCGCGCGCCCCCGAGCCGCGCGGGGAGTACAGCCCGTGGCGCCGGCCAGGCCGCTGGTCGCCGGCGGCAGCAAGGCCGCCGTCGGGGTCCTGCGGACGGCGGCAGGACGAGAGACGTCCACCGTCGCGGCGAGGAGCCGATCGGCCGGTCCGGCGGCGACGGAGGTCCTTGTCGCGAGAGGCCGCCCGGACCATGATCGGGTCGCCCGTGGGAGCACCGGGCCCCACGGCGGGCGGTGCTGAGGAGGCCGTCATGACCGAGCAGGCCGAACGGGTCGAAGAACCCCAGGCACGAGGGGCACGAGTGGTGGTGGGCGTGGACGGCTCGGCGGGAGCGCGGGCCGCGTTGCGGTTCGCCGTCGAGGACGCCGTCCGCCGGGGCGTGCCGGTCGAGGCGGTCATCGCCCACCGCCCGCCGGAGGCATGGATGGACTTCGACGGCATAGGCGACGTCGAGTACGACAGGGCCGAGGCCGAAGCGGTGGAGCGGGCCGAGACGTTCATCGCCGAGGTGCTCCGCGAGGTCCCGGAGCCGCACCCGGTGATCCACGTGACGGCCGTCCTCGGTTCGGCGGCCGACGCGCTCATCCGGGAGTCGGCCGGCGCGGACCTGCTGGTGGTCGGCAGCCGCGGTCACGGCGGGTTCTCGAGCATGCTGCTCGGGTCGACGAGCATGCAGTGCGCCCTGCACGCGGCCTGTCCGGTCACCGTCGTCCACTCACCCGCGTCGCACCGTGAGCGACTGCACCTGCGCCGCCGCCACAGCGGGGAGCAGGTGCGGGCCCGGCGGAGCAGCTTCCGGGGGGCCATGGCCGACTTCACCGGTCCGTGACGGGCCGGGCCCGGCCCGGCTGACTGCAACCGGATCAGTCGGGAGAGCCCAGCCAGCGGCGCAGCACGTCGTCCTCGCGGTGCAGCACGACCATCGCGAGCTGGCGCACGGCGGCCTCGGCCTGCCGGCCGACGACCGGCGCGTCGACCTCCGCCTCGCCGGTGACCGTCGAGCGGGTGCCAGCGGCGGTCGGGCGCAGCCGGCGCTCGCCGCGCACCGCCGCCGTCCGGCCGAATATGCGCGCCTCCACCTGCAGGACGCCGCCGTGCCCGCCGTCGCCGTCGGCCGTCCAGTTGCGCCGGTCGGTGACGGCGACCTCGCGGCCGACGAAGCGGCTGAAGACCGTGGGGATGCCGTGGGTGGGGACGACGAGCCGCAGCATGGTGCGCGGGCCGCCGTCGGCCGGGACGCTCTCCACCGACTCCAGCCGCGTGCCGAGCGCCTGCGCGTAGTCGCGGAGGAAGGCCTCGTCGGTGAGGACGGCGAGGACGTCGTCCGGACCGGCCGGGAACGTGGCGGTGTGGGTGATGGGCACGCGCCATCCTGCGACGGGCGGCCCGGCCGCGCCCGTCGAGGCCGTCGGCCGCCGCCCGACCGGAGTCAGTCGCCCGGTCGAGCGGCGGCGTCCCGGAGCACGCGCCCGGTCAGGAGCCTTCCCGCAGTTCCCGGCGGAGGATCTTGCCGGTTACCGTCTTGGGCAGCTCGTCGACGAGGACGACGCTGCGCGGGTACTTGTAGGCCGCCATGCGCTGCTTGCAGTGTGCGATGAGCTCCTCGGGAGTGGCGCTCGCACCGGGCCTCAGGCTGACGAAGGCCTTCACCGTCTCGCCGCGCTTCTCGTCCGGTAGCCCCACGACCGCCGACTCGCGCACCGCCGCGTGCTCGGCCAGGACGTCCTCGACCTCGCGGGGCCACACCTTGTAGCCCGACGCGTTGATCATGTCCTTCTTGCGATCGACGATGAAGACCCAGCCCTCGGGGTTCATGAAGCCGACGTCGCCGCTCTTGAGCGCGCCGCCGGGCAGGTTGGCCGCGGTCTCCTCCGGCTTGCCCCAGTACCCGGCCACCACCTGCGGCCCGTCGGCGACGATCTCGCCGACCTCGCCCAGCGGCAGGTCCTTCCCGTCGTCGTCCTGGATGCGCACGATCGTGCTCGGCGCCGGCACGCCGACCGACAGCGCCCCCGAGGTCGGGTCGACCGGGGACGGCGAGCCGAACGGGGTGACCGTCATCGGCGAGGTCGTCTCGGTCAGGCCGTAGGCGTTGTGCACCTGCTTGCCGGTGGCCGTCAGGAAGTTCTGCTCGGCGGTCGGAGAGATCGCGGCGCCGCCGGAGTAGATGGAGGTGAACGACGTGAAGTGGTCCCTGGTCATCCCGGGTGCGTTGAGCAGGGCGGTGAAGGCGGTGATGGCGCCGATGGTGAACGTGGGCCGGTGCTCCAGGAAGGCGTCGAGCACGACCTGCGGCTCGAACCGGTAGGCCAGCACCAGGGGTGCGGGCACCAGCATGCTCACCGCGATGTGCCCGATGAGCCCGGTGATGTGGAACAGCGGGGCGATCCCGAAGATCGCGCCGTCCCGACCGGCCCGCACCCAGTCGCGGTAGACCTGCGCGGTGAACACCACGTTCCGGTGGGTGTTCATCGCGCCCTTGGGCACACCGGTCGTCCCCGAGGTGTAGGTCAGGAAGGCGACGTCGTCCGGGCTCAGCTGGACCGGCGGCGGCTGCTGTCCGCGGTGCTCGGCGATGAACTCGCCGAGGTCCGTCGTCCCCTCGTGCCGCTGCCGGCTCATGCCGGCGAACAGCCGCTCGTCGTTGCGGGTCTGGAACTCCAGCTCGCTCGTGGTGAGCACAAGCTGGACGTCGGTGTCGGGGACGACGTCGCGCGCGACCTGGTCGTACAGCGACTCGAGGGAGAGCAGCACCTTCGCGCCGGAGTCCTTGAGCAGGTACGACAGCTCGCGCGTGCGGCTCATCGGGTTGATCGACACCATGACGCCACCGGCCTTCCAGGTCGCCACCATCGCGATGACGAACTGCGGCACGTTCTGCAGGTAGACGGCCAGCCGGTCACCGGGCGCGAACCCGTTGGCCAGCAGGCCGCTGGCCAGCCCGTCGCTGAGCTCGTCGAGCTCCTGCCGGCTGATGACGCCGTCGAAGTAGCGCAGCGCGTCGCCCGAGGGGTTCCCAGCCAGCCCCGCGCGGAACATGCTCAGCGCGTCGCCGAACTCGATCTCGTAGTCGGGGGGCTGGTCGCCGTACAGGGCCAGCCAGGGGCGCTCGTCGTAGGTGGTCATGGGTGCCCTACTTGATGACGACGGGGTTGACCGGGGAGCCGCTGCCCTTGGCGACCTTCAGCGGGGCGGCCACGTAGAGGAAGGTGTACTGCCCGTCCTCGGCGCAGTCGGCGGCGAGGTTCTCCAGATCGGCGATCTCGGTGAGAGTGACGCCGAGGTTGCGCATGAGCGCGTTGTGCAGGACCAGGGCGACCCCGTTGTTGGGGTCAAAGGTCACCTCGTTGGCGATCGTGTCGGTGACCAGGTTCGGGATCTCCATGTCCTGGAACCACTGGACGAGCTCGGGGCTGTAGACCAGACCGGGCTCGTTGAAGCCCTCGTAGAACGCCTCGCCCTGCTCGAAGAACAGCTGCAGGAAGTTGGTGCGGATGATGAGGATGTCGCGCTTCTGGATCTCGACGCCCTGGGCCTTGGCGCAGGCCATCAGGTCCTCGTGCGTGAAGGTCTCGCCCTTGTCCAGGGTCGGCTTCCCGCGGAAGCGCGCCATGTCCAGCAGCACCGCCCGGCCGACGACCCCGCGCTGGGCGATGGGTTCGACGCTGGCCTTGTCCATCCCGCCGATCGTGGTGCGGGCGTCGTAGCCGTTCCAGATCTGCCCGCCGTACCAGACGTGACCGAGCCCGTCGTACTGGGTCGAGCCCTGCAGGAAGGCGTTGATCTTGTCGTCGGCGTAGTGCAGGCCGCCGGGGTAGGCCGCTCCCTTGCCGCCCTCGTCCCAGTCGCTCTCGTCGAGGATCTGGGTGCGCTCGGCCGGCGTCCGGCCGGGCCAGACGGGGTCGCCCTTGGGGTCGCCGATCAGGCGCTGCAGGGTGAAGACCTTGCCCGAGCTGACCAGCCGGGCGGCGGCGAGGACCTGCTCCGGGCCGAGGTAGTTCAGCGAGCCGACCTCGTCGTCGTCGCCCCACTTGCCCCAGTTGGTCGGCGAGTCCTTGAGGAGCTCGGTCAGGTCCGGGGCGGTGGGGGTGTCGGTCACGGGTGCCTCCTGGGGCTGGGAGCTGTGCCGTCGCGCGGACGGTCCGGGGCGGTGCGGTGGGTGTCATGCCGCAGTGGTGCCCATCACAACCGCTGTGCGACATTCGGCGCAACCGCTCACCTTGCTGACCGCCGTCCGAACCGCAGAGAGGGACGTCATGACCACCGTCTCGCCCGCCCACCCCGAGTCCGTCTTCACCTACGGCGCGCCCCTGCTGAAGTTCGGGAGCGGCGCCTCGGACGAGATCGGCTTCGACCTCAGCCGGTACGGCGTCCGGCGGGTCCTGGTGGTCACCGACGCCGGTCTGATGGCCACCGGCATCCCGCAGCGCGTGGCCGAGCAGATGGCGCAGTTCGACATCGAGGCGCGCGTGTACGACGGCGTGCACGTCGAGCCGACCGACGTCAGCCTCGTCGCCGCGATCGAGGAGGCCCGCTCGACGGGCCCCTGGGACGCCTTCGTCGCCGTCGGCGGGGGCTCCAGCATCGACACGGCCAAGGCGATCAACCTGCTGACCACCAACCCCGGCGAGCTCATGGACTACGTCAACGTGCCGGTCGGGAAGGGGCAGGCGCCGTCGAAGCCGCTGAAGTCGCTCATCGCCGTCCCGACGACGACGGGCACCGGCTCGGAGAGCACCACGATCTGCGTGATGGACGTCATCGCGGCGCGGGTGAAGACCGGGATCAGCCACGCGATGCTGCGCCCGACCCTGGCCGTGATCGACCCGGCCCTCACGCGGACCCAGCCGCCCGGGGTGACCGCGGCGTCGGGCATGGACATCCTCTGCCACGCGCTGGAGAGCTACACGGCGCGCTGGTACACGACCTACGAGCACAAGACGCCCGAGCAGCGGGTGCCCTACTGCGGGTCCAACCCGATCTCCGACATGTGGTCGGAGAAGGCGCTGACCCTGCTGGCCGGCTCCTTCCGGCGGGCGGTGCGGCACGGCGATGACGAACAGGCCCGGTCGGACATGGCCATGGCCGCCACGTTCGCCGGCATGGGCTTCGGCAACGCCGGGGTGCACATCCCGCACGCCAACGCGTACCCGATCGCCGGGCAGGTGAAGGACTTCCACCCCAAGTACTACCCGGCCGGCGAGCCGATGGTCCCGCACGGGATGTCGGTCGCCTTGACCGCGCCGGAGGCGTTCCGGTTCACCTTCGAGGCCTCCCCGGAGCGGCACGTCCGCGCGGCGCAGCTGCTCGCCCCGAACGCCGGCTTGCCGACGGAGCCCGCGGAGTTCCTGCCGATGGTGCTGGCCGACCTGATGCGCGACATCGACATCCCCAACGGCGTGGGTGCCGTCGGCTTCGACGAGGGCGACATCCCCGACCTGGTCGAGGGGACGATGAAGCAGCAGCGGCTGCT
>JALYNA010000078.1 GCA_030773455.1 Actinomycetota bacterium | reverse complement strand
ACGCTCGGCCGGGGGCTGGGCGACGCAGACGGCGGCTCGGTCGTGGCAGGGCTCTGCGGGGTGCTGGCCGGGGTGCTGCTCGGCGTCGCCTGCGGCGTGCTCGCCTGCGTGGCCGGCGGCTCGCTCGGCGACGGTGCACTGGCCGACGTGGGGGCCCCGCCGGTGGCGACCGGCCTGGCGGTCGCGCCCCAGGCCGGCGTAGCGGCGGCGGTCGCGGCCGCGGTCACCCGCTGGCGCTCCCTGGCCTGAGGGGGCAGCGGACCGGCGGACGCGCCCGGCTAGGGTCGCTGCCGTGCCCGCTCCCGAGCAGTCCCCGCGGGCGCGGCTCGTCGTCCTGCTGTCGGGGACGGGGTCGTTGTGCGAGGCACTGCTGACCGCCGCGGAGGACCCGGCCTACCCGGCCACCGTCGTCGCGGTCGGCAGCGACCGCGACGCCGCGGGGCTCGAGCACGCCCGGCGCCGCAGCATCGCGACCTTCACCTGCTCGCTGCACGACCACCCCGACCGCGCCGCCTGGGACCGGGCGCTGGCCGCCGCGATCGGCGCGCACCGGCCCGACCTGGTGGTCTCGGCCGGGTTCATGAAGATCGTCGGCCCCGCGGTGCTCGACGGCTTCGGTGGCCGGCTGCTCAACACCCATCCTGCGCTGCTTCCGGCCTTCCCCGGCGCGCACGCCGTCCGCGACGCCCTGGCCGCCGGGGTGGAGGTCACCGGCAGCACGGTGCACTGGGTGGACGCCGGGGTCGACACCGGCCCGGTGATCGCCCAGCGGGAGGTGCCCGTGCGCCCCGGGGACGACGAGGCGCGGCTGCACGAACGCATCAAGGACGTGGAGCGCGAGCTCCTGGTGGAGACGGTGGCGCGCGTGGTCATCGGCACCGATCACATGGAGGACCCCCGATGAGCGACCGCACCCCCATCCGCAGGGCCCTGCTCGGCGTCTACGACAAGACCGGCGTCGAGGAGCTGGCCCGTGGCCTGGCCGAGGCCGGCGTCGAGCTGGTCAGCACCGGCGCCACCGCGCGGCGGATCGCGGACGCCGGGGTGCCGGTCACCCCGGTCGAGCAGGTCACCGGCTTCCCCGAGTGCCTCGACGGGCGGGTGAAGACGCTGCACCCGGCGGTGCACGCCGGCATCCTGGCCGACCGCCGCCTCCCCGCCCACGTGCAGCAGCTCGAGGACCTCGGCATCGCGCCGTTCGACCTCGTCGTCGTCAACCTCTACCCATTCACCGAGACGGTGGCCTCCGGCGCCACCCCCGACGAGTGCGTGGAGCAGATCGACATCGGCGGCCCGGCGATGGTCCGGGCGTCGGCCAAGAACCACCCGTCGGTCGCCGTCGTCGTCGACCCGGCCCGCTACGGCGACGTCCTGGCCGCCGTCTCCGCCGGGGGCTTCACCCTGGCCGAGCGCCAGTCGCTGGCCGCGGCAGCCTTCCGGCACACCGCCACGTACGACATCGCCGTGGCCTCGTGGATGGGCAGCGTCCTGGCGCCGGAGCAGGACACCGTCTTCCCCGCGTGGGTGGCGGCGAGCTGGGAGCGCGGCGACGTGCTGCGCTACGGCGAGAACCCGCATCAGCGCGCGGCGCTCTACCGCAGCGGCGAGCCGGGACTGGCGCACGCCGAGCAGCTGCACGGCAAGCAGATGTCCTACAACAACTACGTCGACACCGACGCCGCCTGGCGGGCCGCGCACGACCACGCCGACCCCTGCGTCGCGATCATCAAGCACGCCAACCCGTGCGGCATCGCCGTCGGCGCCGACATCGCCGCCGCGCACCGCAAGGCGCACGCCTGCGACCCGGTCTCGGCCTTCGGTGGCGTCATCGCGGCCAACCGCGAGGTCGACCTCGCCATGGCCGAGCAGGTCGCCGAGGTGTTCACCGAGGTCGTCGTCGCGCCGTCCTTCACCGAGGACGCGCTGCAGATGCTCAGCGCGAAGAAGAACATCCGGCTGCTGCGGCTGGCGGAGGGCCGCCGGTCGGCGACCGAGCTCCGCCCGGTCAGCGTCGGGCTGCTGGTCCAGAGCGCCGACCGGATCGACGCCGCCGGCGACGACCCCACCACCTGGACCCTCGCCACCGGCGACCCGTTGGACGCCGCCGGCCTCGACGACCTGGTCTTCGCCTGGCGGGCGGTCCGCGCGGTGAAGAGCAACGCCATCCTGCTGGCCCACGACAAGGCCACCGTCGGCGTCGGCATGGGCCAGGTCAACCGGGTGGACGCAGCAAGGCTGGCCGTGGCCCGGGCGGGAGAGCGGGCCGCCGGGTCGGTCGCCGCCTCGGATGCCTTCTTCCCCTTCGCCGACGGCCTGCAGGTGCTGCTCGACGCCGGCGTGCGGGCGGTCGTGCAGCCAGGCGGCTCGGTGCGGGACGAGGAGGTCGTCGCGGCCGCGGCAGCCGCCGGCATCCCGGTCTACCTGACGGGGACCCGGCACTTCGCCCACTGATGAAGGACCCCCTCGCCCCCCGCCCCTCGCAGGCTCGCGGCGGGCCCCTACGAGGGGGCCGCGTGCCCCCCACCCCTCGCAAGCCCGCGGCGGGTCCCGGCACGGGGCCGCGCCCGCACGTCCGCCCGCCGGAGGCCGGCGCCGTCGTCGAGGGGGCCGACCTCGCCCGGGTCGACTGGTGGGGCATCCAGCTGACGGCGTCACCTTCACCCGCTGCCGGTTCGACGACGCCGGGCTGGAGGAGCTGGTCACCCGGCGCTGCGTCTTCGACTCGTGCGTGCTGACCGGGGTGCGGATGGGCGGGGCGAGGCACGCGGGGACGGCGTTCTTTCCTGCCGCTTCGACCGCGCACGGCTCTTCGACGTCACCTGGGACGGCTGCAAGCTCACCGGTTCGCAGTTCCCCGGCGCGCAGCTGCGGCCGCTGACCACGACCGACAGCGACTGGAGCTGGACGTCGCTGCGCGGCGCCGACCTCTCCGGCCTGGTGCTGGCCGGCCAGCGGTTCCGGGAGGCCGACCTGACCGGCGCCGACCTGCGTGAGTGCGACCTCACCGGCGCCGACCTCGACCGGGCGCGGCTGAAGGGCGCGAGGCTGCGGGGGGCCGACCTGCGCGGCGCCTCGACCGACGCGGTCGACTGGCGGGCGTTCGAGCTGACCGGCGTCCGGCTCGACGTCGGGCAGGCCGTCCAGGTCGCCCGGGCCCACGGCGCCCTGGTCGTCGACTGATCACCTCCGGCGGGGGCTGGTGAAGAGGGCCTTGACGGCACCGAGCAAGCCGAGCACCGGGACGGCGACGGCGAACCAGAAGCCCGTGTCTATCGTGTCGGGGTCCCAGCCGACGGCGGCCAGCGGCACGAGCACCCCGGCCCCCGCCACCAGGGCGACCACCAGCGCCAGCGCCCCGAGGAAGCGGTGCGAGCGGGCCGGCAGGACGACGAGCAGGCCCAGCAGGAACAGCGCCGCGCCGCCCAGCACGACCGCCATCGGCTGCCAGAACCCGTTCCCCAGCAGTTCCGCGGCACCTCCCTCGGCGAGGTCGTCGAAACCGCGGCGGACCAGGTCATAGCCGGTGAGGTCGCTGCCGGGCAGCCAGCGCAGCACCAGACTGATGCCGGCCGCCATGCCGGCCAGGAGCAGCAGCACGCTGGCCACGCCGTCCGGACGGCGCACGCGGGGCGGTGGCGTCCAGTGCTCCGGAGCGCTGGGCGCGCCGTAGCCGGGAGGAGGCGGGCCGGGGAAGTGCCCGGAGCCTCCGGATGCGCCGTCCGTCCACGGGCCGCGTACCGGCTGCATGCCCGGGGTGGTCTGTTCCCGCCAGTCGTCGGTGCCCGGTGCCGGGATCTGCTCGCGCTCGCTCATCTGAACTCCTCGCGCAACCGCGGCTGGGGAAAGGCGCCCGCACCCGCGAGACTAGGGTGGGGTGGCCGGCGCCGGACCCCCCTCCGGCAGACTGTCGGCCGTGCAGGCGACGACTCTCGACGGCAAGGCGACCGCAGCAGCGATCCGCA
Source organism: Actinomycetota bacterium (assembly GCA_030773455.1). Taxonomy (GTDB): domain Bacteria; phylum Actinomycetota; class Actinomycetes; order Mycobacteriales; family Geodermatophilaceae; genus Geodermatophilus. Next base: position 3,502 of record JALYNA010000078.1, on the reverse strand, counting down.
CGGAGCTGACCGAGCGGGTCGCCGCCCTGACCGCGGCCGGCCACCGTCCGGGCCTGGGCACCGTGCTCGTCGGGGACGACCCGGGCAGCCGCTGGTACGTCAACGCCAAGCACTCCGACTGCGCGCAGGTCGGCATCGCGAGCATCCAGCGGGAGCTGCCGGCGACCGCGACGCAGGCCGACGTCCTCGCGGTCGTGGACGAGCTCAACTCCGACCCGGACTGCACCGGCTACATCGTCCAGCTGCCGCTGCCGCCGGGCATCGAGGAGAGCGCCGTCCTCGAACGGATGGACCCGGTCAAGGACGCCGACGGCCTGCACCCGGTCAACCTCGGCCGGCTGGTGCTGGGCGTCCCGGGCCCGCTGCCGTGCACGCCGGTCGGCATCGTCGAGCTGCTGCGCCGGTACGACGTACCGATCGCCGGCGCCGAGGTGGTCGTCGTCGGCCGGGGCATCACCGTCGGCCGGCCGCTGGGCCTGCTGCTCACCCGCCGCAGCGAGAACGCCACGGTGACCCTCTGCCACACCGGCACCCGCGACCTCGCCGCGCACCTGCGCCGGGCCGACGTCGTCGTCGCCGCCGCCGGCGTCCCCGGCCTGGTCACCCGGGACGTCGTCAAGCCCGGCGCCGCGGTCCTCGATGTCGGCGTCAGCCGGGTCGACGGCAGGATCGCCGGCGACGTCGCCGCGGACGTCGTCGACGTCGCCGGTCACGTCGCCCCGAACCCGGGCGGCGTGGGGCCGATGACCCGGGCGATGCTGTTGCAGAACGTCGTCCTCGCCGCCGAGCAGGCCGCCGCCGCGGACGTCCTCTCCGCCTGATGTCGCGCCCGCCGCTCTACACCCGCCGGCCTTTCCTGGCCGGCCTGCTGCGGCAGCTGCCGCTGCTGGTGGTGCTGCTCGCGGTGGGCGTCGGGCTGCTCATGGTCACCTTCGAGCACTGGCGGCGCGGGCTGGTCGTCGTCGGCCTGGCCCTGGTGGGCGGTGGGCTGCTGCGGCTGCTGCTCCCGCTGCGCCGGGTCGGGTTCCTCGCCGTCCGCAGCCGGCCGGTGGACGTCGTCCTGATGGTGGGCGTCGGGGTCACCCTGACCGCCTTCGCGCTCGCCGTCCCGGGGACCTGAGGTGGCGGGTCACCCGATCGGGCGCCCCGGCGCCCCCAGCGATAGGTTGGCCGCCATGGCAGAGCAGCCCAGGAACGGCAAGGTGACCGTCGTCGGTGCCGGGTTCTACGGCTCGACCACCGCCCTCCGCCTCGCGGAGTACGACCTGTTCGAGACCGTCGTGCTCACCGACATCGTGGAGGGCAAACCCGAGGGCCTTGCGCTCGACATGAACCAGTCCCGCCCGATCGAGGGCTTCGAGACCCGGATCGTCGGTGTCGGCGGCGGCTCCTACGAGGGCACCGAGGGCTCCGACGTCGTCGTGATCACCGCGGGTCTGCCGCGCAAACCCGGTATGAGCCGGATGGACCTCATCGAGACGAACGCGAAGATCGTCCGTTCGGTCGCCGAGAACGTCGCGCGCACCTCGCCGGACGCCGTCGTCATCGTCGTGTCCAACCCGCTGGACGAGATGACCGCGCTGGCCCAGCTGGCCACCGGTTTCCCGGAGAACCGGGTGATGGGCCAGGCCGGCATGCTCGACACCGCCCGGTTCACCAACAACGTCGCCGAGGAGCTCGGCGTCCCGGTGAGCTCGGTGCGCACCCTGACCCTCGGTTCGCACGGCGACACGATGGTGCCGGTGCCCTCACGCTGCACCGTCGACGGCAAGCCGCTGGCCGACGTCCTGGCCGCCGACCGCATCGCGCACCTCGTCGACCGGACCCGCAACGGCGGCGCCGAGGTCGTGGCGCTGCTGAAGACCGGCTCGGCCTACTACGCGCCGTCCGCGGCCGCCGCCCGCATGGCGCGCGCGGTCATGCAGGACTCCGGTGCCGTCATGCCGGTGTGCACGTGGGTGGACGGGGAGTACGGCATCTCCGGGGTCTACCTCGGGGTCGAGGCCGAGATCGGCCGCGAGGGCGTGCGCCGGGTGGTCGAGAGCGACCTGACCGAGAGCGAACTGGCCGGGTTGCGCAAGGCGGCCGAGGCCGTGCGGGCGAAGCAGGCCGACGTAGCCGACCTCTGACCGACCGGTCAGAGCTGCAGAGGGAGAAGAGCAGACGTGAGCAAGATCAAGGTCGAGGGCACCGTCGTCGAGCTCGACGGCGACGAGATGACGCGGATCATCTGGCAGTTCATCAAGGACCAGCTGATCCTCCCGTACCTCGACGTCAACCTCGAGTACTACGACCTGGGCATCGAGAAGCGCGACGAGACCGACGACCAGATCACCGTCGACGCCGCCGAGGCCATCAAGCGCCACGGTGTCGGCGTGAAGTGCGCGACCATCACCCCCGACGAGGCCCGCGTCGAGGAGTTCGGCCTCAAGAAGATGTGGCGGTCCCCGAACGGGACGATCCGCAACATCCTCGGCGGCGTGATCTTCCGCGAGCCGATCATCATGCAGAACGTGCCGCGGCTGGTGCCCGGCTGGACCAAGCCGATCGTCGTCGGTCGCCACGCCTTCGGCGACCAGTACCGGGCCACCGACTTCACGTTCCCCGGCGAGGGGACGCTGACGATCACCTTCCAGCCGAAGGACGGCTCCGCGCCGATCGAGCACGAGGTCTTCCAGTCGCCCGGCGGCGGCGTCGCGATGGCGATGTACAACCTCGACGACTCGATCCGCGACTTCGCCCGCGCCTCGATGAACTACGGGCTCAACCGCGGCTACCCGGTCTACCTGTCCACCAAGAACACGATCCTCAAGGCCTACGACGGCCGGTTCAAGGACCTTTTCCAGGAGGTCTTCGACACCGAGTTCAAGGACCAGTTCGACGCCGCCGGCATCACCTACGAGCACCGGCTGATCGACGACATGGTCGCCGCGTCCCTCAAGTGGGAGGGCGGCTACGTCTGGGCCTGCAAGAACTACGACGGGGACGTGCAGTCCGACACCGTCGCCCAGGGCTTCGGCTCGCTCGGCCTGATGACCTCGGTGCTGCTCAGCCCCGACGGCCGCACCGTGGAGGCCGAGGCCGCTCACGGCACGGTGACCCGCCACTTCCGGCAGCACCAGCGCGGCGAGCAGACCTCGACCAACCCGATCGCATCGGTCTTCGCCTGGACCCGGGGCCTGGCCCACCGCGGGAAGCTGGACAACACCGCCGAGGTGACCCGGTTCGCGGAGACCCTGGAGAAGGTCTGCATCGACACCGTCGAGAGCGGTCAGATGACCAAGGACCTCGCGCTGCTGATCTCCAAGGACCAGCCGTGGCTCACCACCCAGGACTTCCTGGCGGCCATCGACAGCAACCTGCAGAAGGCCATGGGCTGAGAACGCGTCTCACAACTGGGTTACTGAGCCAGGCGCCTGGACATGGTCATGATCATTGCGATGTGGACCATGGCTTCGGAGTGCTCCGGCAGGGTCTCGTAGTCGCGGACGCAGCGGCGGTG
>JALYNA010000077.1 GCA_030773455.1 Actinomycetota bacterium | reverse complement strand
CGGAGCGCAGGACGGGCAGCAGGGTGCTTCCCTGCCGGCTGCCGAGGGCGGTGAGGTTGTCGACCTCGGGGATATCGAGCAGCACGGCGTCGCGGTCCCGGATGACGCCGAGCCTGCGGTCGCGGTGCGCGTACAGGTGCGGAATGCCTTCGCCGCTGCCGACGTGCCGTTCGGTGATGTCGCCGACGTCGAGGGACTCAGCGGCGACGGCGGCGGCGGTGCCCTTGCCGCTACCGGACTCGCCGACGAGCGCGACGAACAGGTTGAGGCTCCCGCCGTACCCGCCGCGCAGCGGCGGGAGCATGACGAAGGGTGCGGTGGCGACGAGGACCCGGGCGAGGTTCACGCCCAGCACCGCCCATGGGCAGGTCCAGCGCGCCTGCGCCCACGTCCGCTGGTGCGCGAGGCTTGGGCGGGACCAGAAGTCCTCGAGCAGGTCGACCCCGACGGGCTCGGCAAGCTCGTTGGGCGTCTGGTCCGCGGGCTGGACGTCCTGCGTGGCCAGTCGCGGTCGAGCCGTCGCCGGCGAGCTGTACCGGCGGTCGGCGGCGACAGCCCGTGCCGCGGCACGGATGTCCCCCCGTGCTCGAGCAACGCGAGCGCCCCCAGCTTGTCGTACGGCCGGTGCGCGTCGAACTCGGTCGAGGTGCTGAAGACGTACAGCCGGTCGTGCTCGTTGCGGCCGGTAGTGGCGCTGACGCCTGTAGTTTTGCCGGGACGCCGCCAGTAGATGGTGCCGTCGTGCTCGTGCACCGCAGCCCAGCCGTGCGGCTCGAGGATGTCCCGCCACATCGCGTGGCGATTGAAGCGGTCACCCGGGCGGTCGGCTGACCCTGCTGGGCGGACGAGCACCGGACCGGGAGCGGACGGCTCGGGCTGGGGCATGACGTCGAGGGCCCGCGCCAGGTCGTGCAGTGCGCGGTACTCCTGTGCCGTGATCGTGGGATGGTGTCGGGACCGCCGCGCTCCAGTACCCACGGGCGGCCGTTGGGGTGGACGGGCCCGCCACTGGGGGCGGCGACGACGAACCCGCCCTCGCCGCGGGTCTCGATGAGGACCTGCGGGGCCTTCTCAGGCGATGGCGCGAGGATCATTTGCAGCCGCTGCTCGAGCTTGTCGGGATCGTCGGCGTACTGCTGCTTCGCCCCCGCCATCTCGCGGGTTTGGTGGTCGCGGAACTCTTGCGGAGTCGACGGCCGACGGGCGAGCTGCGTGTTCGGCAGGACGGCCGTGCCGTCGACGCGGAACAGCAGGTGCACGCCGCCACTGGGGGTCAGTCAGCTCGCGGTAGCCGCAGGTGACGCGATGCCACAGCTGACCGAGGCCGCTAGCCTCAGCCAGCTCCTTCAGCTTGACGTGGACGCCTTCGGTGACGGCGCGGCCCTCCAACTCGAGCATCTCGAGGTTGCCGGACACGGCGCCGGTGACGATGCCGACGCCCGGGTGGCCGCCGTCGAACCAGCTCCGCACGGTCGCGAGGTCGGCGCACTGGTGCTGCGCGCTCTTCCACTGGCGGCCGGCCGGGGCCTTGGAGCCGTCGGTGCGGGTGCGCAGGACGGAGCAGCCGGCGACAGCGAACGCGACTGCTGCCGCCTGTGTCGTGTACGCAGCGGTGCTGTCGAGGGCGGCGGTGGTCACGACCTGCCCTCGACCCTCGGACGCAGCCGCCCCCTGCTGCGCCTGACCGTGCCGGGCCCGCGCCTCAAGCGGCCCACCGCCGCTGGGTCAAGCGCGCTGCACGCTCACGTGCCTCGCGCCGGGCGGTGCGCAGCGTCAGGGTGACGATGTCACCCAGTAGGGCGCTAATGAGGGCGAGGCCCAGCGGGTGCCGCAAGGGACGGTCGTAGGACCGGTCAACGGCGCGGCCGTCCCGGTGTGCAGCTGGTGTCGGGCGTATCGTCACCGCATCTCCTGCAGCTTGGTCGCAGCCGGGGTGAGCATGGCGAGGGCCGACGTGGGAGCGTCGGCCTCTCGCATGTGCGTGGTGACGCCGAGGACCTCGAGCAGCGGCGCGGTGGGGATGCGGTACTGCCGCCCGACGCGGAGCACCGGGGAGGGCCACTGGCCACGACGCACGAGATCGCGCGCGGTGGTGAGGCCCACGCCGAGGACTCGTGCGGCCGTCTCGACGTCGAGGGCGGCCGGCAGCGCCAGCAGCTCATCGCGCGTCATGAGGCCCTGCCAGGCGTACTCGTGCGGCTGGCCAACCACGCCTCAACGTCATCCACGCGGTAGCGGATGTGGCGGCCGACGCGGATGCCGGGTGGTCCTTCACCACAGCTGCGCCAGCGGTAGATCGTCTGTATCGGCACCTGCAGGTACGCAGCGAGGTTCTGTGTCGAGAGCAGTTGCCGCCGGCTCATGAGGTGCAACCTTTGATCGGTCGAGACTGTGGGACTGCCACAGTCTCCCAAGGATGCTTGACATTTGGCGAAGAGAGCGTAAGACTAAGCTAGATTCGGTTGGAGGGCGAATGAAGGAACCCGGGCCTGAGCGCCTGGTCGCGACGCAACTGAAGGCGATTCGGAAGCGCCGCGGCTTGTCGCAGGAGGCGCTGGCCGACAGCCTGGCGGTGCTCGGAGTCGTGAAGCACCAGACGGTCATCGCGAAGATCGAGGCCCGAGCGCGCGGCGTGGCCGTGGACGAGCTGGTCGCGCTGGCCGTTGCCCTAAACGTCACTCCCCTGGCGCTGCTGCTCCCGGACAGCGACAGCCCTGGCGACATGGTCGAGATCACGCCGCGGGGAAGCGCGCGGGCCGACCAGGTGTGGGCGTGGGCGCGCGGCGACAGGCCGTTGTCGCTGTACGACAGCCGCATCGTTGGGCCGCTGCAGGGGCTGCCGCAGCTGAGCGCAGAGGCCGAGCGCGAGCAGTACGTGGCGGAGCTGCCGCAGACGGAGCGACGGCTGCGAGCGCACCCGATCGTGCAGCAGGCGACGCAGGTGCTGGCCGGCGTGCGGCGCCTCGCGCTTGAGTTGCCGGACGGGATGGCGCCCAGCTCCATCGAACTGGAGCTGCAGCGCGTACGGCATGCAGTCCAGCGCCTAGCTGCGGAGCTGGACGCCGTCGAGGTCGAGTTCAAGGCGTGGAGGGCGGAGCAGTGAAGGGTCAGACGTACAAGCGGTGCTCGTGCCCGCCGGAGCAGCTGGTCGACGAGAAGGGCCGGCGGGTCAACTGCCCGAAGAAGCACGGCGCCTGGTACTACCGGCACGACCTGCCGCCCGCGGCTAACGGGAAGCGGCGTCAGGTGAAGCAGGGCGGCTTCGCCACCGAGCGGGAGGCGCGCAAGGCGCTCACGGACGCGCTCGCCCGGCTCGACCGCGGCGTTTACGTCGACCGCAGCAAGCTCGCGGTTGGGACCTACCTCGACGACTGGCTCGTGGCGCGGGTGAACCTGCGGCCGGCCAGCGTCGTGTTCTACCGGGTCGCCATCGACCGCTACCTCAAGCCCGAGCTCGGGCACCTGCGCCTGTCTGACATGCGCGCCGACGACATCGAGCGGGCATTCGCCCGGATCCGACGCGGCGTCGACGGCCGTGGCAAGCCCGTCTCCCCCGCGCTGATCGCGAGGCTCAAGACGACGCTGCGGGCGGCGCTGAACGTCGCGGTCAAGCGCGGTCTGCTGCACGCCAACCCTGCGCTCCACGTTGAGGTGCAGGCCCATGAGCGGCCGGCGGTGCGTGTGTGGGACGCGGCGACGACAGGCGCGTTCCTCGACGCGACCGCGGACGGCCTGCACGGCGCGATGTGGCACCTGATCGCCTCGTTCGGGCTGCGCCGCGGTGAGGCCGCCGGCCTGCGCTGGGTGGACGTCGACTTGGAGGCCGGCGTCGTGGCGGTGGCGGTGCAGCGGACGCAGATCGGCCGGGCCGTCGCCGAGAGCGCGCCGAAAACGACGAAGGGCGTCCGGACCCTCAGCCTGGACGCCGGCACGATCGAGGTCCTGCGCGCCCACCGGACCCTGCAGTCAGCCTCCCGGCTCGCTTGGGGCGCCGCGTGGGTCGACAGCGGCCTGGTCTTCACGATGGAGGACGGCCGGGGGCTGCAGCCGCAGTACGTCACCCGACTATTCGCGAAGGCGTGCCGGAACGGGGGCTTCCCCCTGATCCGGCTGCACGACCTCCGCCACACCAGCGCCAGCCTCGGGCTCGCCGCGGGCGAGTCGCTCGTCGAGGTCAGCAAGCGGCTGGGGCACTCGCAGCTCGCGATCACGGCGGACACGTACACGCACGTCCTGCCGGTCGTGGCGCTCGCCTCCAGCGAGGCGCGGGCGGCGCTCATCCCCCGCGCGGTGAGCCCCATCCGTGTTCACGAGGTGCCCGCCGACAAGATCACAGACGGCGATGTGCCCACTTCGTGCCCATCCCCGGCTGCCCCGGTGCTTCGGAAGAGGCGTCCTGCGGGTGTTGCTGCAGGTCAGCGGCCTATGAAGGCTGCTCCCCCGACTGGACTCGAACCAGTAACCCTGCGATTAACAGTCGCATGCTCTGCCAATTGAGCTACGGGGGATGGGCGGGGGTGACCCGCACGCGCCGACGAGGTTACCCCACCCCGTCCGCAGGCCCGTGCAGGACCCTCCGCGTCGCGCGTCCGGCGCCGGCACGGTTACCGTGATCGTCCACTGCCCCGCGTCCTACCTGGAGGTTCTCCATGGCGAAGCTGTCCTTCCTCGTCGGCTTCGGTGCCGGATACGTCCTCGGCGCGAAGGCCGGCCCGGAGCGTTACGAGCAGATCCGCCGCGCCTGGGAGCAGGCCAAGGACAACCCGCAGCTGCAGGGCCTGGCCGGCATGGCGCAGGCCCGCGCCGACGGCGTGGTGAACTCGGCCAAGGCCCGGGTCGGCCTGGGCAGCTCGGGTGACCGCTCGTCGGCGACGTCCGGGGCGGCGTCGGTCCCGCGCGCCCGCTCGACCGCCGGCACCCGACCGGCTTCGGACACCCCGCTGCCCTCGCCGGACACCTCCGGCGGGCTCTGACCCCGGCGGGTCGCTGGTCAGGCCCCCTGCAGGGTCCCGCCGCGAGCCTGCGAGTGGTGGGAGGCAGGGGGTCCTTCTTCAGTCCGGCTGGTCGGCCGCGACCGCCTCGGCCAGCTTCTGCCGTGCGGCCTCCCGCGCGGCGGGGTCGCCGCGGTCGGTGTCGTCGTCGAAGACGACGGTCCACTCGCGCGCGGCCTGACCGGGCAGCCGCCGGGCGACCAGCACCACTCCTCCCCCACCGGGCAGCGGAGCGCGCCGGCTGGCGACCACGGTCTGGTCCACCCGCCGGCGGACGACGGGCGGCAGGCCCCCTGCGTCGGCCAGCGCGTGCCGCTGCACCGGCAGCCGCGCCTGCACCCCGGGCTCGACCTCGGTCAGCGGGGTCATCTCGAAGCGGCCACCGCCGTCGCCGGTCGCCGTCCACCGCGCCGTGCCGACCTCGTGCCACGGCAGGACGCCGACCTCGCCGGCCTGCGACAGCGGCAGGTCGGCCGGCACCCGGCGCAGCCCCCGGGACGTCGCGACCAGCCAGCCCTCGTCGCGCACGAGAGCTCCCCAGGCCAGCACCCGCTCGTCGGGGTCGGCCGAGGCGAGCAGCACCGCCCGCACCGGCTCCGGAGGCCGGGTGAACCGCCGCCGCATCCCGTCCAGCAACGTCCCTCCCCCACCCGCCCGTCGACGATGCGCACCGGTCGGTTCCCGTCGTCCGGCCCGGCGCCCGAGGACGTCCGTCCCCCGCTCCAGCTCACCGGCCACGGCCTGGAGCCGCAAGTCGTCCGGGCACCCCGCTCGGCTCAGCGAAGATAGAGGCGGACGGTGTCGATCTCCTCCCGGAGCAGGCGGACGTCCTCCTCGGTCGGACGGGGTGTCTCCACCAGCGTCTCCGCGATACGCAGATCCCATCCGGTCGCCGCCTGCACCTCCTCGACCGCGACGCCAGGATGGACGCTGGCGAGCTCGAACTGGCTGAACCGCTCCGGACGGCGGAGGATTCCGAGCGGGTGATCAGCGCGGAGACCCCGAACCCCGGCGGCATCATCACCCCTTCGTCGCCCCGAGCACGCACCGGGCTGGGCGAGGTGCAGAAGTCCAGCGTCGCGGGCAGCGATCCGTGATCGTGGCGCCGGAGGACGACGATGATCTCGCCGGCGCTGGCCATGATCTCCGGCGCGCCACCTGCCCCGGGCAGGCGCACCGTGGGCTTGTGCCAGTCGCCGATGAACGACGTGTTGAGGCTGCCGTACCGGTCGACCTGGGCGGCACCCAAGAACCCGACGTCGACGTTCCCGCCCTGCAGCACATACCCGAAGAGGGCGTGCATGCCGATCACCGACTCCGCGCCGGAGACCAGGACGAAGTCGGCGATGCCCTCCGCCATCGCCTCGGGGTGGGCGCCGCAGATGCCCGACTCGTAGATCAGCTCCAGATGCGGGTTGACCGCGCCTGGCCAGGTCCACGGCCAGGGTCGGCAGACCGACCCCGGCGAAGACGCGGCGCTTGCCGACGAGCTCGCGGGCGGCGACTGCCGCCAGGAACTCGGTGCTCGACGGTGCCACCGTGCTCGCCCGGCCGTCGATCACGGTCATGGTCGCCTCCTGCCGTAGTCGACCTGCCCGGACAGCCGCGGTGCCACGGTCAGAGTGCCCCACCGCTGCCCACCGAGCTTCGCCACGTACGCGTCCCGGTCCGGCAGCGCGTAGACCCACTCCTCGAGCCATCGGGCGAGCCGGGCCGGGTCCTTGCTGATCCCCGTCCACTCCCGGTAGAAGGCGCCGTCGCGGTCGTAGTACCCCTGCGCGTACGAGGGATGCGCGCCCCGCGGGCAGTGGACCACCGCGTCGATGGCGTGCGCTGGGATCACCGTCCGGTTCGGGTCGTTGCGGATGGTCTCCTCGTCCACGATGTCCTCCGCGAGCACCACCGCACGCTCGGCGGCGAAGGTCGCCTCCTGCTGGGCCCCGAGGATCCCCCAGATCTGGACGTTTCCCGAGCGGTCGGCCCGCTGGGCGTGAATGAAGGTGACATCCGGCTTCAGCGGGGGCACGACGTAGACGGCACCCTCCCCGTAGGGGCTGTCCACCCGCTTGATGCGGGGGTTGAGCTCGGGGAGGTCACTGCCCGCGTACGACCGGAGCGGGAAGAACGGCAAGCCGGACGCGCCCGCCTGGTACCGGCAGAACAGGCCGTAGTGGCTGTACTCCTCGACCTCGAGGGGCGCCGGCTCGCTCGACTCCACCCGCCGGCGGATCTCGTACAGGGAGCCGGCCGAGCCGCTCGCGAAGAACGACGCGACGAGCTTGGAGACGCAGCCGGCGCCGATGAGCTGGTCCGCGACCAGGTCGGGCGTCATGCGGCACAGCGTCAGGCGACGGCGACGTTGGCGGATGATCTCGTGCGCCGCGGCGAACGGGATGAGGTGCCCGAACCCCTCGAGAGCGACGGTCATCCCGTCCTCGACGTACTCCGCGACCGCGTCGTGGAGGCTGACCAGCTTGTCCGGCCTCATTCGGCGGCCGCTCTCGTCGCGCAGGACGATGCTGACATGCCGAGGATCATGTCCAGACCGATTTTGCCGGTCAAACACCTCCTGCGAAAGCCGCTGCCCCAGCAGCCGCATCGGGCGTCCGCACCCGCCTGAAGGGGGCTCAGACGACCAAGCAGACCGCCGAGCCTCTCGCGGATCAACTGCGCGGCCTCGGTCACGATCCGGTCGACGAGCTCCGCGACCGTGGGTATGTCGTGGATCAGCGCCTGCACCATGCCGACGCTCCAGATGCCCGCTTCCAGGTCGCCGGTCTCGTAGACCCTCCGGCCCCGCTGCCCCGCGACCAGTTCGCGCACGTCGGGGCACTGGCCACCCTGGTCGAGGATCTCCACGACCCTCCTGCTGACGCCGTTGCAGGCCACGGGGGCCGTGTTCCGGAGTGGGCGGAAGATCAACTCGGTGTCCCGCTCGGTGGCGCGGACCAGTTGCTCCTTGACCCCGCGGGTGTACCGGCGCCTCGACCGTGCCGAGGAAGCGCGTGCCCATGTTGAACCCGTCCGCTGCGAGCGCCAGAGCCGCGACCAGACCACGGGCATCGGCGAAACCCCCGGAGGCGGTCACCAGGATGGACAGCTGTGCGGTCGCGGCCGGGATGAGCACCAGGCGGAGATGTCGTCCTCGCCCGGGTGTCCCGCGCACTCGAACCCGTCGATGCTGACGGCGTCGACACCGAGCTGTTCGGCCTTCACCGCGTGCTAGCACGGTCGTGCACTTGTGCACGACCTTCACCCCGGCGGCATGGAAGTCCGGCAGGTGTGCAGCCGGGCTGGAACCGGCGGTCTCCACGACCGTCACCCCGAGTCGATGATGACCGCGCGGTACTCGTCGTAGGACGGCGGGTTGATCGTCGGGCAGGATCGTCAGGTTGACACCGAAGGGCTGGTCGGTCAGCTCCCAGCAGTGCGCGATCTCCTGCGCCAGGTCCTCCGAAGTCGGCTGGGTGAGCGCGGTGATGAACCCCAGCGCGCCGGCGTCGGCGACCGCACCCACCAGCTCGGCACGCCCGACCCACTGCATCCCGCCCTGCACGATGGGGTGCCGGACGCCGAACGCCTGGGTGCAACATGTGCTCAGCACGAGCCTGGTCCTCCCTATTGCCCGCGGAACGCCGGTGGGCGCTTGTTCAGGAAGGCCTCGCGCCCCTCCTGAAAGTCCTCGCTGTCCAGCAGCCCGACCTGGATGGTGAGCTCGCGCTCGAGCACCTCGTCCAGCGACTGGTCGGGGCGGGACAGGATCGCCTTGGCCGCGGCCAGGCTCAGCGGCGCCCGTCGCTGGAGCCGCTGGGCGAGCGCGAGGGCCGCCGGGCGGGCCTCGGCCTCGGCGGGCACGTCGACCAGTCCCCACTCCGCGCCCAGCCGGGCGTCGACCACCTCGCCGGTGAAGATCATGCGGCGGGCCCGGGCCAGCCCGGCCCGGCGGGGCAGCGTGTGGTGGAGGCCGCCGTCGGCGGCCAGGCCCACGCCGGCGAAGGAGGCGCAGAAGCGAGCGGTCGGACCGGCCACCACGAGGTCGCACACCATGGCGAGGGAGAACCCGTATCCGTACGCGGCTCCGTCGACCGCGGCGAGAACCGGCTTGGGCGAGGCGGCGATGGCCCGGATCACGTCGTTCGCGCCGTGCATGCGTTCCCGGTTGAACCGGCCGGACTCGAACTTCGCCGACAGGTCGCCACCCCCGCAGAAGTGACCGCCCGCACCGGTGAGCACGATCGCCCGGCAGTTCCGGTCCGCGCTGGCGCGCTCCACCGCCTCGGTGATGAGGTACCGCATGTCGAGGGTGAGGGCGTTGCGGTGACGCGCGTTGTCGAGCACCACCACCGCCGTGCTGTCGACCGCGTCCACCCGGACCGGAACGGATCCTGCGTCTGTGCTCATGTCATCCCTGCCCCGCTGTACCGGGGACGCGCCACTGACACCGGCGCGGAACCGGCAGGGGCACCACGGTGTCCGCCGACAGTAAGGCGCTCACCAGCGATGGGTCCAACATCGATGCGGTCTGCGATCCATACCCGCGGCGGCTGCAATCGCGCCTCGCCGCACCCGGCCGGGGGACCTCACTCGCCGAGCCCGCCCATCGCCCGCTTGCGCAGCGAGATCGCCTGCTGCTCCAGGGCCATGAGCCGGCCGAACGCCTTCATGTACTCGTCGCCCGCCTCGACCGGGTTCATCCGCTGCAGCCGCCCCTTGAGCGCCGCGACCTGGCGGACGGTGTGCATCTCCTCCAGCCGGGCCAGGACCGCGTTGACGTACCCGGCGTCGGCCTCGCCGACCGAGCGCGTCGGCTCGACCGCCAGCGCGGTCAGCAGCGCCGTCGCGCTGTCCCGGGTGCAGTGGGCGGCCACCTCGTCCAGCCACGCCGGGCCGGTCACCCGAGTGGCGGCCGCTCCCCCGGCCGCGGCGATCGCGGCGGCCACCGCCGCGTAGTCGGCGTCGGTGTAGGCCTCGACCGGGATGGCGTCGAACGACGGCCCCGCCAGCTCGGGGCTCTGCAGGGCGGCCTTGAGCACCTCCCGCTCGACCTCGACGGCGACGTCGTCCGCGGTCTTCTGCGGCGTCCGCGGCCGGCCACGCTGCGGCCGCCCCGTCTCGTGCCCGGTGAGCCGGCGGACCCGCTCGAGCACGTCGGCCTCGTCGGTGTTGCCGATCATCCCGGCCAGCCGGCGGGCGTAGGCCGGGCGCAGCGCGTGGTCCTTGATCTGGGCGACCAGCGGCGCGGTCTTCTCCAGGGCGGCGACCCGGCCCTCGACGGTGTCGAGGTCGTAGCCGGCCAGCGTGGTCTCCAGGACGAAGGCGATCAGCGGCGTCCGGCGGCCCACCAGGTCGCGGACGGCGGCGTCGCCGTGCGCCTGCCGCAGCTCGCAGGGATCGCGGCCGTCGGGCTCGACGGCGACGAAGGTCTGCCCGACGAAGCGCTGGTCCTCGGCGAAGGTCTTCATCGCCGCGGCCTGCCCGGCCGCGTCGCCGTCGAAGGTGTAGATCACCTCGCCGCGGAACTCGTCCTGGTCCATGAGCAGCCGGCGCAGCACGCCGATGTGCTCGGGGCCGAAGGCGGTGCCGCAGGAGGCGACCGCCGTGGTCACCCCGGCCAGGTGGCAGGCCATGACGTCGGTGTAGCCCTCGACGACGACGGCCTGGGAGCGGCGGGCGATGTCCCGCTTGGCGCGGTCGATGCCGTAGAGCACGCTGCTCTTCTTGTACAGCGGCGTCTCCGGGGTGTTGAGGTACTTGGGGCCCGGGTCGTCGTCCGTGAGCTTGCGGGCGCCGAAGCCGATGACGTCACCGGTGATGTCGCGGATCGGCCAGACCAGCCGGCGGTGGAAACGGTCGATCAGGGTGCCGCGCGAGGACTCCTTGGCCAGCCCTCCGGTCACCAGCTCCTGCTGGGTGAAGCCCTTGCCGCGCAGGTGGCGGGTCAGCCCGTCCCAGCCGCCGGGGGCGAAGCCGCAGCCGAAGTCCAGCGCCACCTGCCGGTCGAAGCCGCGGTCGGCGAGGAACTGCCGGGCCGGCGCGGCCTCGGGACTGCCCAGCTGCTCGGCGTAGAAGGCGGCGGCGGCGGTGTTGGCCGCGACCAGCCGGGCCCGCTGGCCGGCCTGCGCGCGGTCGGGGGCGCCGGTGGGCCGGCCGCCGTCGTCCTCGTAGTGCAGTTCGACGTTGGCGCGCCCGGCCAACAGTTCGACGGCCTCGGAGAACGAGAGGTGGTCCATCTCCTGCACGAACCGGATGACATCGCCGCCAACCCCGCACCCGAAGCAGTGGTAGAGCCCGCGACTGGGGGTGACGTGGAAGGACGGCGACTTCTCGTCGTGGAACGGGCAGAGGCCCTTGAGGCTGCCGCCGCCGGCCCGCTTGAGCTGGAGGTGGTCACCGATGACCTCGTCGATCCGCGACCGCTCGCGGACCAGTGCGATGTCAGCGGCCCGGATGCGTCCCCGGCCGGCCATCAGTCGCCCCCTCCCCCGCCGTCACCACAGCCGTCGCCACCCTCGCCGCCCCCGACGACGGCGTCGCCGCCGCGCCGGACGACCAGCTCCAGCCACAGCAGGAAGACCTGGTGGTGCAGCGGGAGCGACCCGTCGGCGCTCAGGGTCGGGCGCGGCAACCAGCCTCCGGTGCTCCCTCCCATGGCGACCTGCTCGCCACCACAGGCAACGCGCAGACCACCGCGCCAGGGCGACGCGCTGACGGCCTCGACCGGCGTCCCCTCCAGATCGAGCGCCCAGGTGCCCCGCCACCACGAGGTCCGCCGGGCGCGCAGCCGCGCGGTCCCCTCCGGGTCGGCCGCCTGCCGGCCGGTGAGCTCACGACCGGCCTTCGCCAGCACCCACTCGCGAATCCCGACGACGGCCGTGGCCGCCCCCCTCCCGTACGACGCCCGCAGCGTGGCGACGACGACGCCGTCGCGCAGCACGGGCAGGACGCCCTTCTCGGTGCCGGCCGTGCCGGCCGAGCCCAGTACGAGCACGCTTCTTCCGCTCAGCTGATCCCCGGCGCGCCGGAGACGCTTGCGCCGGTCGCGCGGTAGAGCAGGTAGGCCGCCGTCTCGCGGAGGATGTAGCGGAACTGCGTGGCGCGGGTCTGCACCGCCGGGCCCTGCCGGGTCGGCGAGCTGTCGGCGGTGATGCCGGCGTCCTCGGCCATCCGCTCGGCACGCAGCGCGTGCCACGGGTCGGTGACCAGGACGGCCGAGGACCAGCCGCGCTCGTCGAACGCGGTGCCGACGGCCTGCATGCTCTCCAGCGTGTCCACACCCTCCTCGACCGCCACCAGCGAGTCCTCCGGGATGCCCGACTCGGCCAGGTAGCTGCGGCCGGACTCGGCCTCGCTGAACTGGTCGCCGTCCGCCTTGCCGCCGACGGTCACGACCATCGGCGCGACACCGGCCTCGTAGAGCGCGAGCGCGTGCTCCAGCCGCGCCTCGAAGATCGACGACGGGACGCCGTTGTACTGCGCCGACCCGAGCACCACGATCGCGTCCGAGGCCGGCCGCGCGTCCTGCCGCGCCGTCCACCAGATCGCCGTCGCGGTGGAGACGACGAGCAGGACGACGGCGAGCACGAAGGCGCCGACCGCCCGGCCCACCAGGCTCCCTGCGCGCACCCCCACGCGACATGGTTACCACGGCCGCCTGACGGTCCGGGGCCGGTGTGATGGGCGTGGCTCACCGCGCCGAGTTGATCATCGTCTCTGTGCAGGTGGACACGCGGAGCCAGGCGGGCCTTCGCGCACGCAGACGATGATCAACTCCGCGGGGGGACGGGATCAGCTGCCGACGTGCTCCGCGCCGAGGGCTGCCCGGCCGGCCTCGAGCCGGGCCACCGGCACGCGGAACGGCGAGCAGGACACGTAGTCCAGCCCCACCTCGGAGAAGAAGTGCACCGACTCCGGGTCCCCGCCGTGCTCGCCGCACACGCCGAGCTTGAGCTCCGGCCGCGCCGCGCGGCCGCTCTCGACGGCGAGCTGCACGAGCTTCCCGACCCCCTCGCGGTCCAGCGACTCGAAGGGCGAGACGCCGAAGATGCCCTTGTCCAGATAGGCGGAGAAGAACGCCGCCTCGACGTCGTCGCGGGAGAAGCCCCACGTCATCTGGGTGAGGTCGTTGGTGCCGAAGGAGAAGAACTCCGCGGCGCCGGCGATCTCGCCTGCGGTGACCACCGCCCGGGGCACCTCGATCATCCTGCCGATCAGGGTCGGCAGGTCGACGCCGTGCCGTTCGGCCACGTCGGCCAGCACCGCTTGGGCGTCCTCCCGGACGGCCTCCAGCTCCTGCACCGCAGCGACCAGCGGGATCATGATCTCCGGGTGCGGGTCGCCGCCACCCTCCCGCCGCTCGGCGGCGGCCTCGGCGATGGCCCGGACCTGCATGGTGAACAGGCCGGGCACGACCAGGCCCAGCCGCACACCCCGCAGCCGCAGCATCGGGTTCTGCTCGTGCATCGCATGCACCGCGGCCAGCAGCCGGGTCGCCGTCTGGTCGTGCTCGCCCCTCGCCTCGGCGACGCCACCCGAACCGACAGCTCGGTGAGGTCGGGGAGGAACTCGTGCAGCGGCGGATCCAGCAGCCGGACGGTCACCGGCAAGCCGTCCATCGCCTCGAAGATCTCCAGGAAGTCTGCTTCTGCAGCGGCTCGAGCGCGTCGAGCGCGGAGGAGAACACGGCCCGCCCGACCGCGGCGCCCGGCGAGGCGTTCATGCCCTGGGTGATCTGGGTGGCCTCCCCGCCGGTGACGAAGCGCGGGAACATCAGCTGCCCCAGCTGGTCGCCGGTGACCCGCCGGACCGCCTCGTCCATGTCGATGAGGCCCTCGTCGACCAGCTGGGTGGCGATCCGGAAGGCCGCGGCCGCCGTCCGCTTGCCGACGCGGGTCTGCAGCATCCAGAGCTTGTTGCGCTCGACGGTGAACTCGATGTCGCACAGGTCACGGTAGTGCGACTCGAGGGTGCTCATGATCGACAGCAGCTCGCGGTAGGCGCCCTCGTCGATCCGCTCCAGCTCGGGCAGATCAACGCCGTCTTCGACTCGTGGAACTCCGAGCGGGCGATCCTCTACCGCCGGCGCGAGCGCATCCCGAGCGACGCCGGCACCGCGGTGAACGTCGTCGCCATGGTGTTCAGTAACCTCGGCACATACGTCCGCTCGGGGTCAGACGATCGTGGCCCACCGACGGGACGGGCGCCAGCGGACGGCGCGCGCAGCAGCGCGGTGAGCGACGGGGGTCGACCGCGGATGCGCCCGGCCGACAGGGCCTTCAGCCGGCCGAGGTACCGCAGACCCGGGCGCCCTGCTCGCTGACGACGGTGAGGGTGGAGGTGCTGCCGTCGCTCCAGGCCACCCCGACCCGCTGCACCGGTGCGCCGTCCACCTCGTCGGCGGTCGTGCCGGTGACCTCCCCCTCGCCACCGGCGGCGTACTCGGTGGGGACCGCCTGCGGGGTCAGTCGGATCCGCTCGGCGGCGCAGAGCAGGCCGTGGGCGGTCTCCAGGTCATCCTGCGCGAGCGCGGCGAGGAAGACGCCGCTGACCTCGCGGGCCTGCTCCTCCGGGCTGCCCTTGACCAGCGGCAGCCCGACGGCCATGCCGACGGCGGCGGCGACGGTCCCGCCGATCACCGCGAGGATCAGCGCGCGCGCCGGTCGTGGGGTACCCGTGTGCAGCGGCGCGGGGTCGTCGTCGTACAGGTACGGGCCCTGCGCGCCGGTCATCCCCCGCTCACCATCAGCTCGGCCCCGGCCGGCGGCCGGGGGTCGTCGCGGTCGTCCAGCCAGCCCTCGGGCAGCGCCACCGGGCGGGGCGGGCTGGTGCGCCCGCGCGGCCCGCCCAGCACCGCCTCGGGGTAGGGCTGGTCGGGGATGCCGGCCAGCAGCCCGGCCAGCTCGTCGAGGCCGCTCACCATCGCCAGCGACCGCCGGACGTCGGAGCCGACGGAGAACCCCTTGAGGTACCAGGCGACGTGCTTGCGGAAGTCCGTGCAGCCGTGCAGCTCGCCCTGGTCCTCGCTGAGCAGCGTCGCGTGCCGGTGCATGACGGCGGCGACCTCGCGCAGCGTCGGCAGAGCGCGCTCGGCGCGGCCGGAGAACGCGGCGGCCAGGTCGCCGAACAGCCACGGCCGGCCCAGGCAGCCCCGGCCGATGACGACGCCGGCGCACCCGGTCTCGGCGACCATCCGCAGCGCGTCGTCGGCCTCCCAGATGTCGCCGTTGCCCAGCACCGGGATGTCGATGGCCTCGACCAGCCGGGCGATGGGCGACCAGTCCGCGGTGCCGCTGTAGAGCTGGTCGGCGGTACGCCCGTGCAGGGTGATCGCCGCGGCGCCCTCGTCCTGGGCGATCCGGCCGGCGTCCGTGTAGGTGACGTGGTCGGCGTCGATGCCGATGCGGGTCTTCACGGTGACCGGGACGTTCCTCGCCGCCCGTACCGCAGCGCGGACGATGTCGCCGAAGAGCACCCGCCGCCACGGCAGCGCCGAGCCCCCGCCCTTGCGGGTCACCTTGGGCACCGGGCAGCCGAAGTTCAGGTCGATGTGCGCCGGGCGGGTGCCGGCGACGCCCTCGTCGACCAGCATCTCCACCGCCCGGCCGACGGTGGCCGGGTCGACGCCGTAGAGCTGGACGGAGAAGGCGTCCTTCTCGTCCGGGGTGGCCCGCACCATCTGCAGCGTCTTCTCGTTGCGCTCCACCAGCGCGCGGGTGGTGATCATCTCGCAGACGTAGAGGCCGGCGCCGAACTCCCGGCACAGGGTGCGGAACGCCGGGTTGGTGATGCCGGCCATCGGCGCGAGCACCACGGCCGGGTCGACGGCGAGCGCGCCCAGCCGCAGCGGAGCAGGGCCGGTCGCGGCGGACGACGGCCGCTCGAGGACGCTGCTGCTCACGGTCCCAGGGTAGGTGGCGAGCCGGGTCACGCTCCCCCACCGCTCGAGTGAGCAGTTGTGGTCGGCTCCCGAGGCGTGTCCGACCGTGTCGGCGACCACAGCTGCTCAATCGGGCCCTGCCCGGTAGCTTGCCGGTCCGTGACGGCCGAGCAGCGGCTCGCCGCACTCCTGCGGGAGCGGGCGGCTGACCTCGGCGTGGAAGCCGGTGCTCAGCTCGGCCGTGGCCGCCGACGCCCGCCGGGTCTTCGGCTCGGCCCCGGACTGAGCACCGTCAGGCTCCCGGGTCCACGACTCGCAGGTCTGTGTGGGCGGCCAGCACGGTGAAGTCGTGGTCCCGGTGGAGCACCGGGACGCCGTGCCGCAGTGCGACGGCCGCGACGAGGCAGTCGTTGAGCGAGCGGGGCGTCTCACCCGCTCGCCGGCACGCGCGGTACAGCGCGGCCGCGTGCTCGGCGTCCACCGGTGACTGCTGGCGGAGCAGTTCGGCCCCGGCCAGGAAGCGACGGAGGCGCGCCGCGCGCTCCTCGTCGGTCGTGCCGGCCAGCACCTCGAGCAGGACGACGTCGGTCGTCGCCGCTGTCTGCTCGCCGATGAGCTGCTCCAGCAGCTCCAACTCGGGGCCGCCGGAGTCCCGGAGATAGGCGATCCACACCGAGGAGTCGACGAGGACGGTCACTCCTCGCCCCACTGAGCGGCCACCTCAGCGCCCTCGCTGCTCCGGATTTCCCCGAGGTCCGCACCCCACCCGGTGCCGCGCATCGCGTGCATCTCTCGCGTCGTCATCGGGACGACCGAGACCTGACGTAGGGCGAAGTCGACGGCGTCCTTCTTCGTCGACAGCCCGTAGCGGCGCATGACGCCGGCGACGAGGTCGTCGTCGATGTCGATGTTCGTCCGGCTCATGCCCACACCGTACACATCGAGGTGTAGCCGATACACCACTCTGGCGGTATCCCGCTGGGCACGGCTCCCGCTGGACCCCGCCTCAGCGCACACCGTCGGGCTCGGCTGACGCCGCGGCGCCGAGCAGCCCCGCTGACGCCCGGCACCGTTCGCGGAGTTCCGGCGGTTCGAGCACGGTGAACGGCGTGTCCAGCAGCAGGAGGTGGACGACGATCGCCTCGAGTGGTCGGCCCCGGTGAGCAGCAGGCATCGCTTGTCGTCCAGGGGCCTCCACGACGGCGGCCGTGGCCGGCACCTGCGCGGCCGTCCCCTCGCTGACGTACCGGGCGGCGTCGGGCGGGTCCAGAGGACGGGACCGCACGCCGGTGGGTAGCGGCTCGGCCAGCCGGTCGACCCGGAAGCTGCGCCAGTCGTCGAGCGGATCGGACACGTGGTCGTCGGCGTCCTCGGCGCCCGGGCCGCAGCCACTCCGGCGCACCCCACCGGTGGACTACGACAGCCACGAGTACCCGGCGACGCGGCCACCGCCCTGGCCCAGCCGGACGCGATCTACGCCGCCTGGACCACCGGCGTCCGAGGCCTCGACGAGGCGGGGCTGCGGCGTCCGTGCGGGCCGGCCGAGGGGCCCTGGGCCGACTCGCCCATGGCCATGCTCGTCCTGCACGTCAACCGCCAGGTCCTGCACCATGGCGCCGAGATCGCGCTGCTGCGCGACCCGTACCGCTGGCGCGATTGAGGGTCGGGCGGCCCTCCCCGGCGGTGGACCGGTCGCGGGGCCCCGGAGGGTCCCCGACCGGTCCACGGGTGGCGCTCCGCGCCGGTCGGGGACGGCTCCTGGCCGCGGTGTCGGCCGGTAGGCCGACAGATCACTCAGCAGACCGGCAGGCGGGTCCTCAGGTAGGTCTCGACCTGGTCCAGCCCGACGCGCTCCTGGCTCATCGAGTCGCGCTCCCGGACGGTCACTGCGTCGTCCTCCAGGGTGTCGAAGTCGACGGTGAGGCAGAACGGCGTCCCGATCTCGTCCTGCCGCCGGTACCGGCGGCCGATCGCGCCGGCGTCGTCGAAGTCGACGTTCCAGCTCCGCCGCAGCGTCGCGGCCAGGTCGCGGGCCTTCGGGGACAGGTCGGTGTTGCGCGACAGCGGCAGGACGGCGACCTTCACCGGCGCCAGCCGGGGGTCGAGCCTGAGCACCGTGCGGGTGTCGACGCCGCCCTTGGCGTTGGGCGCCTCGTCCTCGGTGTAGGCCTCGACGAGGAACGCCATCAGCGAGCGGGTCAGGCCGGCGGCCGGCTCGATGACGTACGGCGTCCACCGGGTGTTGGTGCCCTGATCGAAGTAGGTCAGGTCGGCGCCGGAGTGCTCCGAGTGCGTCTTCAGGTCGAAGTCGGTGCGGTTGGCGATGCCCTCCAGCTCGCCCCACTCCGAGCCCTGGAAGCCGAAGCGGTACTCGATGTCGACGGTGCGCGTCGAGTAGTGGGAGAGCTTCTCCTTCGGGTGCTCGTAGTGCCGCAGGTTGTCCGGGTCGATGCCCAGGTCGGTGTACCAGCGGGTGCGCTCGTAGATCCAGTACTGGTGCCACTGCTCGTCGGTGCCGGGCTCGACGAAGAACTCCATCTCCATCTGCTCGAACTCGCGGGTCCGGAAGATGAAGTTGCCGGGGGTGATCTCGTTGCGGAAGGACTTGCCGATCTGGCCGATGCCGAACGGCGGCTTCTTCCGCGCCGCGCCCATCACGTTGGCGAAGTTCACGAAGATGCCCTGGGCGGTCTCCGGGCGCAGGTAGTGCAGGCCGGACTCGTCCTCGACCGGGCCGAGGTACGTCTTCAGCATCATGTTGAAGTCGCGCGGCTCGGTCCACGCGCCCTTGGTGCCGCAGTTCGGGCAGGCGATGTCGGCCAGTCCGTTTTCCGGCGCCCGGCCCTTGCGCGCCTCGAACTCCTCCTCGAGGTGGTCGGCCCGGAAGCGCTTGTGACAGTTCTGGCACTCCGTCAGCGGGTCGGTGAAGACGCCGACGTGACCCGAGGCGACCCAGGTCTGCCGCGGCAGGATCACCGAGGAGTCCAGGCCGACGATGTCGTCGCGACCCTGGACAACGGTGCGCCACCACTGCCGCTTGATGTTCTCCTTGAGCTCGGTGCCCAGGGGCCCGTAGTCCCAGGCGGAGCGGGTGCCGCCGTAGATCTCGCCCGATGGGAAGACGAACCCCCGGCGCTTGCAGAGGTTCACCACCTTGTCCAGGCGTGCGGGGTCGTGCTTGGCGGCGCTGTCGCTCACGGCGGGGGGCTCCATCCGGCTGGCGGTCGGTGGGTTGACCCGTCCACGGTAGTTGCCTGCACCTGTCGCCTCAGCCGCCGCCCGGCCGGGTCCAGCCGCCGGTCGTCCCGCCCGACCACCCGACGAGGTCGACGTCCCCGTCGATCGTCGCCCCCTGCCACAGCATGAGCAGCAGGACCGCGCCGAGGACGAGCAGCGCGATCATGACGGCGACGATCCACGGCCAGGTGCGCCAGCGGCGCCGGGGGCGCTGGCGCGGCCCGACGGTCACCTGGAGGGGCGCGGGGCCCTGGAGCTCCTGGGTGCGGCGCGGATCCGCCGGCGCCGGACCGTCCAGCGTCACGGTCGGCTCGTCCCGGCGGACCGGGGGCGTCGCCAGATCGCCGGCCGCGAGCTGGGCCCGCACCGCGCGGCCGGGGAGTGGCGGGGGCTCGACCTGCACGGTGGGGTCGGCGGACGGCGGCGGTGCCGCCTCGTCCGGGTGGTCCCGACCGGGCTCGCTCATCGCGCGTCCTCCGTGCTCGTCCTTCCGGGCTCGCCACGGTGGGTGCCCACGGCGGGCCGGGTCACGCCTCGGGCGCGCCTCCTTCCGGGACGTACACGCCCGGCTCGTCGAGGGCGTGCACCCACACCGGGGCGCCGGCGATCTTCACCTCGGCGGCCGAGAGCGCCCGGCGGTACGCGCCGACGCCGTCCCACCGGGTGACCAGCGCCCACAGGGCGGGGTCGTCGGTGCAGCGGCCCCGCTCGCCGTCCCGGTACCCGGGGCGGGCGGCGAGGGCGGCCAGCAGGACGTCGACGGCGGCGGCGAAGCCGTCGGCATCGGTCTCGGACACCCGGAGCCGGGTCACGGCGAACACGCCGCTCCTACGCGCTGCCGAAGCGGCGCTGCCGCGAGGCGTACTCCTCGCAGGCCGCCCACAGGTGCCGGCGGTCGAAGTCGGGCCAGAGCGTGTCGAGGAAGACGAACTCGGCGTAGGCCGACTGCCACAGCAGGAAGTTGCTGGTGCGGTGTTCCCCCGAGCTGCGCACGAACAGGTCGACGTCGGGCATGTCCGGCTCGTCGAGGAACCGGGCGACGGTGCCCTCGTCGACCTTGGCGGGGTCCAGCCGGCCGGCGGCGACCTCGCGGGCGATGGCCGCGGCGGCGTCGGCGATCTCGGCGCGGCCGCCGTAGTTGACGCACATGGTCAGCGTGAAGACGTCGTTGTCGCGGGTGAGTTCCTCGGCGACCTCCAGCTCCTTGATGACGCTGCGCCACAGCCGCGGACGGCGGCCGGCCCAGCGCACCCGCACCCCCAGCTCGTGCATCTCGTCGCGGCGGCGGCGGATCACGTCGCGGTTGAAGCCCATGAGGAAGCGGACCTCGTCGGGGCTGCGCCGCCAGTTCTCGGTGGAGAAGGCGTAGGCGCTGATCGCCGTGACGCCCAGCTCGATCGCGCCCTCGACGCAGTCGAACAGCGAGGACTCCCCTGCCTCGTGGCCGGCGGTGCGCGGCAGCCCGCGCTGCTTCGCCCAGCGGCCGTTGCCGTCCATCACGATCGCGACGTGGCCGGGCACCTTGTCCGGGGGCAGCTGCGGCGGGCGGGCGCCCGAGGGGTGCGGGTTCGGGGCCTTGACCTCACGCCTCACTCAGCGAACCCACTTCCCGGCGCGGCGCCGTCGGCTCGGACCGGTCGACCAGCGGCAGCGAGCGCAGCCCGCGCTCCAGGTGCCACTGCAGCAGCGCGGCGACCAGCCCGCTGCCCTCGCGGCGGTTGGTGCCCTGGCTGGCCTCGGCGGCGTCCCAGTCGCCGGTGAGCAGCGCGTCGAGCAGTTCGATGGTGGCCGGGTTGGGCATCGCCGAGCCGGTCGGCCGGCAGGGCGGGCAGACCAGGCCGCCGGCGGGCACCGAGAAATGCCGGTGCGGGCCCTGCTCGCCGCATCTTGCGCAGCCGCCCAGCGCCGGTTCCCAGCCGGCGACCGACATGGCGCGCAGCAGGAAGGCGTCGAGCACCAGGCCGGCCGGGTGGGTGCGCTCGGACAGCGCCCGCAGCGCCCCGATGACGAGGAGGAACAGCCGCAGCGAGGGCTCCTTCTCCTCGGCGGTGAGCCGGTCGGCGGTCTCCAGCACCGCGGTGCCGGCGGTGTAGGCCGGGTAGTCGGTGACGATCGGCTGGCCGTAGGCGCGGATGGACTCGGCCTGGCTGACGATGTCGAGGCTGCGGCCGGTGTAGAGCTGCAGGTCGACGTGGCTGAAGGGCTCCAGCCGGGCACCGAACTTGCTCTTGGTGCGGCGCACGCCCTTGGCCACGGCGCGCACCTTGCCGTGCCGGCGGGTGAGCACCGTGACGATGCGGTCGGCCTCGCCCAATTTCTGCGTGCGCAGGACGACGCCCTCGTCGCGGTACAGCGACTTCGGGATGGTCGACATCAGTAGCCCAACCGGTTGAGCTTCTTGGGGTCGTCCTGCCACTCCCCGAGCACGGTCACGTGCAGGTCAAGGTGCACCCGGGCGTCGAGCAGCGCCTCGATGCCCGGCCGGGCCTCGCTGCCGATCGCCTTGATGACCGACCCGCCCCTGCCCAGCAGCATCGGCTTCTGGCTGGGGCGCTCGCAGTGCAGCAGCGCGTGGACCTCGACCAGCTCGCCGCCGTCCCGCTTGGGGTCGGGGCGGCGGGTCATCTCCTCGATGGTGACGGCCAGGGAGTGCGGCACCTCCTGGAACACCTTCTCCAGAGCGGCCTCGCGGACCAGCTCGGCGATCTGCCGCTCGACGTCCTCGTCGGTCGTCTGCTCCTCCGGATAGAGCGGCGGGCCCTCCGGCAGCAGGCCGACCAGCAGGTCCTCCAGCAGCTCGACCTGGTCACCGCGCACCGCGCTGACCGAGACGACCTCGGCCGCCTCGACCAGCGAGCTGGCGGCCAGCAGCTGCTCGGCCACCTGCTTCTTGCTCGCGGCGTCGGTCTTGGTCACCACGACGACGACGGGCGCCTTCACCTCGCGCAGCTGGCGGGCGATGAACCGGTCGCCGGTGCCGACGGGCTGGTCGGCCGGCACGCAGAGGACGACGACGTCGACCTCGGACAGGGTGTCGCGGACGACGTCGTTGAGCCGGCGGCCCAGCAGGCTCTTGGGCTTGTGCAGGCCCGGGGTGTCGACGAGCACGAGCTGGCCGCCCGGCCGGTGGACGACGCCGCGGATGGCGTGCCGGGTGGTCTGCGGGCGGTTGCTGACGATGCCGACCTTCTCGCCGACCAGCGCGTTGGTCAGCGTGGTCTTGCCGGCGTTGGGGCGACCGACCAGACAGGCGAAACCGCTGCGGTGGGGCGGCTGGTCCGGCGGCGTCACGCTCTCCATCCTCCCACCCACCGCCGACACCCTCCGTGCCCTCCGGCGGTTCCCGCGGATACCGCCGGAGGGACGGCTGGGAGGATCGGGCGTGTGGCGGGGCGGACACGACGCGAGCAGGACGAGTCCCGGGCGGGGGCTGGTGGCCGGGGCGCACGAGGGTCGCCGTCCGGCACCTGTCGGCCGAGGGAACCGCCGAGCAGGCGTTCACCGTGTGGGTGCGCGACCCGGAGGCCTTCGCCGACGCCCTCGGCCGGCCGTTGAGCTGAGCCGAGGCCGCCCACACCGGCTCGTCCCCGGCGATGCTCAGCCCTTGCCCACAGATGTGGGCAAGGGCTGAGGACCGCGGAGGACACCTGCCCAGCCTGCGGCCGGCGGCTACGCGCGGACGCCGCGCCGACGCGCAGCCAGGACCACCGAGCCCGTCGCGGCTGCGACCGCGGCGACGAGCCAGTCGACCTCGCTGAAGATGCTCCCGCTCTCACCGCTGGCGTCGACCCGGTCCATCTCCACGAGGGAAGCGACGACCCAGCCCACGGCCAGCGCGACTCCTGACAGCCACAGTGCCACGCCGGGCAGCGACCACCGGCCCTGCTCAGCCATCACCACGGGCGGGACCAGCACGGCAGAGACGGTGATCCACGGCATCAGCAGGACCGTGATCCCGAGGACGACGTCAACAGCGGCCACGGGCCGTGAGCGTAGGTCACACGGTGGCGCTGACGGCGCCGTCCGGGCCGGCGAGGACCACCGGAGCCGACGGGGTGAGGTCGTGCACGGCGGCCAGTCCGGCCTCCTCGACGGTGTCGGCGGCCGAGACGACGGCCGCCGCCTCCAGCCCTTGGACCCCGCTGGAGACCGCGGCGGCGACGGCCGCCTGCAGCGCCGAGAGCTTCAGTGACGGCAGGGCGACCGTGGCGGCGAGGTAGGTGCGGCCGTCGGTGTCGCGGACCGCCGCACCCTCCGGGGCGCCGGTGCGGCCGCGCGCGGAGCGGGCCAGGGTGACGAGCTTGGCGTCCTCGGGGTGCAGGTCGGTCACGCCGAGTCAGCCTTCCACGGCGCCGGCGGGCTCCTCGACGCGGGTGGACGCCGTGGCGCCGGAGGCGGTGGCGCCGTTCCCCTGGGGCTCCCCGCCGTCTGGGGACTCGGCCGGCTCGGGCACCCGGCAGACCAGGATGGTGTCGATCCGGTTGCGCCGTCCGCCGGTGCTCTCGGCGACCAGGTTCAGGCCGGCCACGTCGGCCGCCGAGCCCTCGATCGGCACTCGGCCCAGCTCGCGGGCGAGCAGCCCGCCGACGGTCTCGACGTCGTCGTCTCGGGGCAGCTCGACGTCGAACAGGCCGGCGAGGTCCTCCACCGGCAGCCGGGCGGTGATCCGCACGGAGCCGTCGGGCAGCTCCTCGACCGGCGGGCGCTGGAAGCGGTCGTGCTCGTCGGCGATCTCGCCGACGATCTCCTCCAGGATGTCCTCGATGGTCACCAGGCCGGCGAAGCCGCCGTACTCGTCCACCACGATCGCGATGTGGATCCGCTGGGCCTGCATGTCCCGCAGCAGCTCGTCGACCGGCTTGGACTCCGGCACGAACGTCGGCGGGCGCATCAGCTCCTCGACCCGCACGTCGTTCCGGACGTCCTGGCCGCCCTGGGTCCGGCGGATGAGGTCTTTGAGGTAGATGATCCCGACGACGTCGTCGACGTTCTCGCCGATGACCGGGATGCGGCTGAAGCCGCTGCGCAGGGACAGCGCGAGGGCCTGCCGCAGGGTCTTGTTCCGCTCGATCCAGACGACGTCGGTGCGCGGCACCATGACCTCGCGGGCGATCGTGTCGCCCAGCTCGAACACCGAGTGGATCATATTGCGCTCGCCGGACTCGACGACGCCGCGCTCCTCGGCCATGTCGACCAGCTCGCGCAGCTCGACCTCGGAGGAGAACGGCCCGTCGCGGAAGCCGCGCCCGGGGGTGATCGCGTTGCCGACGAGGATGAGCAGCGTCGCGACCGGCCCGAGCACCCGGCCCAGCAGCCGGACGACCCCGGCGCCGGCCAGCGCTGTGCCGTAGGCGTGCTGGCGGCCCAGCGTGCGCGGGCCGACCCCGACCAGCACGTAGCTGACAATGGTCATGGCCCCGGCCGCGGCGAGCACCGGCTGCCAGCCCCCGCTCCAGATCCGGTAGAGGATCACCGCCAGCACGACGGCGGCGACCATCTCGCAGCCGATCCGCAGCAGGAGCAGCAAGGCGATGTGCCGGGACCGCTCGGCGACGACGTCGGCGAGCACGCCGGCCCGCTTGACGCCGTCCCGCCGCATCTCGTCCACGCGCGCCTTGGACACCCGCTGCAGCGCGGCGTCCATCGCGCCGAACAGGCCGGCGAGCGGGATGAGACAGACGGCGACCACCAGCAGGGTGATCTCGCCGGAGGTCATCGTTGGACTGGCCCCCGGTCGACGACCTCACCGGTCATGGGGGCCCGCGGGGCGGCGCGCCAGCCGTCGAGCAGCTTGGACTGCAGGCCGAACATCTCCTTCTCCTCGTCGGGCTCCATGTGGTCGTAGCCCAACAGGTGCAGCACGCCGTGCGTGGCGAGCAGGATCAGCTCGTCGTCCATCGTGTGGCCGGCCCCGCGGGCCTGCCGGATGGCGACCGAGGGGCACAGGACGACGTCCCCGAGCAGGGCCGGACCCGGGTCGGGCTCGTCGGGACGGCCGGTGTCCAGCTCGTCCATCGGGAAGGCGAGGACGTCGGTCGGCCCCTTCTCCCCCATCCAGCGCTCGTGCAGCGTGCTCATGTAGTCGGAGTCGACGCAGAGCACCGACAACTCGGCCATCGGGTTGACGCCCAGCTCCGCGAGCACGTAGGTGCAGATGGCGGCGAGTGAGGACTCGTCGACGGCGATCTCGGACTCGTTGGCGACCTCGATAGGCACGGCGCTCAGCTCCCCTGGCGGCGCGGCCGTGACGGGCGCGCCGGCTGCTGGGTGGTAGTCGCTGGACGCTGGTTGTGCGCGGTGTCCCAGCGCTCGTAGGCGTCGACGATGTCGCCGACCAGCCGGTGGCGGACGACGTCGGAGCTGGTCAGGTTCGAGAAGTGCACGTCCTCGATGCCGTCGAGGATCTCCCGGACGATCCGCAGCCCGCTCTGCGCGCCGCCGGGCAGGTCGACCTGGGTGACGTCGCCGGTGACCACGATCTTCGATCCGAAGCCGAGCCGGGTGAGGAACATCTTCATCTGCTCGGCAGTGGTGTTCTGCGCCTCGTCGAGAATGACAAACGCATCATTAAGCGTCCTGCCGCGCATATACGCTAATGGTGCGACTTCAATTGTTCCGGATTGCATCAATCGCGGAATGGATTCCGGGTCGACCATGTCGTGCAGCGCGTCGTACAGCGGCCGCAGGTACGGGTCGATCTTCTCGCTGAGCGTGCCGGGGAGGTACCCGAGCCGCTCGCCGGCCTCCACGGCCGGGCGGGTGAGGATGATCCGGTTGACCTGCTTGGTCTGCAGCGCCTGCACGGCCTTGGCCATCGCCAGGTAGGTCTTGCCCGTACCGGCGGGGCCGATGCCGAAGACGATGGTGTGCGCGTCGATGGCGTCGACGTAGCGCTTCTGGTTCAGCGTCTTGGGCCGGATCGTGCGCCCGCGGCGGCTGATGATGTCGAGGCTGAGGACGTCGGCCGGCCGCTCGGACCCGCCGGCGCGCAGCATCCCGATGACCCGGCGCACCGAGTCCGGGCGCAGCACCTGGCCGGTGCCGAGCAGCGCGATCAGCTCGTCGAACACCGCGACGGCGAAGGCGTTGTCGGCCGGCTGGCCGGTCACCGCGATCTCGTTGCCGCGCACGTGGACGTCGGTGTCGACCTCGTTCTCGACCAGGCGCAGCAGCTCGTCGCCGGAGCCGAGCAGCGAGACCATCGGGACGGAGTCGGGGACGGTGATGGTGGTCCGGACGGTGGCCGGGGCGGCGTCCCCCAGGCCGGGTTGTCCGGGGTGGCCGTCAGCGGCTGCAGCCTGCGCCGAGGCCTCACGGGACGTGAGCGCGCCGGGCACGGGGACGTTCGGGGAGGAGTCGGGCAAGAACCCTCGACCCTGCCTTCCTGCGAGAGGAGGTGCGGACCTCTCGAGTCTACCCGCGCGCGCAGCACCGGAACCGCCGCCCGGACAGCTGCTCACCTGCCCGAGTAGGTCGCCTTCCCGGGTCCGTCGGTGAGGAAGGAGGCGACCGCGCCGCGCAGGTCCTCGGTGGCGAAGAGCGCACCGGACACGTCGGGGACCAGGTCGTCCGCGGTCCGCGCGCCCTGCCGGACGGCGGTGGTGACCAGCTGCTTGGTGGCCGCGTGGGCCACGGTCGGGCCGGCCGCGAC
>JALYNA010000076.1 GCA_030773455.1 Actinomycetota bacterium | reverse complement strand
CGGCGAAGGGGTGCGTGGCGTCGACGAGCGCGGCCACGCCGTCCAGCGCCGCCGCCAGGCCCGCGGTGCCGCCGAACCCGCCGATGCGCACCCCGCCGGGCGGGAGCACCGGGTCGGCGACCCGGCCGGCCAGTGAGCTGAGCACGTCGACGTCCTCGGCCACCAGCCGCTCGGCGAGCCGCCGGGCCTCCGCCGTCCCGCCCAGGATGAGCACGCGGCCGGTCAC
This sequence comes from Actinomycetota bacterium, assembly GCA_030773455.1. Lineage (GTDB taxonomy): Bacteria > Actinomycetota > Actinomycetes > Mycobacteriales > Geodermatophilaceae > Geodermatophilus. The sequence goes on along the minus strand of JALYNA010000076.1, from coordinate 3,928 downwards.
GCGCGCCCCGCGTGCATGCTGGTCCGGTGACCGAGGCGGGGCGCGAGCGCAGCACGGGGCTGCGCTACGGCTGGACGACGGGCGCCTGCGCGACCGCCGCGACCACCGCCGCCTACACCGCGCTGCTGACCGGCGAGTTCCCCGACCCGGTGCCGATCGACCTGCCGAACGACCGGCACCCGTCCTTCGCCCTCGCCCGTGAGCTGCTCGCCGACGGCGCCGCCACCGCCGGAGTCGTCAAGGACGCCGGCGACGACCCCGACGTCACGCACGGCGCGCTGGTGTCGGCGCGGGTCACGCACGGCGATCCGGGCAGCGGCGTGGTGTTCCGCGCCGGCGAGGGCGTCGGGACCGTCACCAAGCCCGGGCTGCCCCTGCCGGTGGGCGAGCCGGCGATCAACCCGGTGCCGCGGCAGTTCATCCGCGAGCACGTCGCCGCGGTCGCCGCCCGGCACGGGGGCACCGGCGACGTCGTCGTCGAGGTCTCGGTGGAGAACGGGGCGGAGCTCGCGCGGAAAACGTGGAACCCGCGGCTGGGCATCCTCGGCGGGCTGTCGATCCTCGGGACGACGGGCGTCGTCGTCCCCTACTCGTGCTCGTCGTGGATCGACTCCATCCGCCGCGGCATCGACGTCGCCCGCGCGGCGGGGCACACGCACGTGGCCGGGTGCACCGGCTCGACCAGCGAGCGGGTGGTCACCGAGCTCTACGGCCTGCCCGAGGACGCGCTGCTGGACATGGGCGACTTCGCCGGCGCGGTACTGAAGTACCTGCGCCGGCACCCGGTGCCGCGGCTGACGATCGCCGGCGGTATCGGCAAGCTCGCCAAGCTCGCCGACGGCCACCTGGACCTGCACTCCGGGCGCTCGCAGGTGTCGACGGAGTCGCTGGCGGCGAGGGTCCGCGACGCCGGCGGCCCCGCCGAGCTGGTGGAGGGCGTGCGCGCCGCCAACACCGCGCTGGACGCGCTGCAGCAGTGCCAGGCGGCCGGGCTGCCGCTGGGGGACCTGGTGGCCGCCGGTGCCCGGGAGACCGCCCTCGGCGTGCTGCGCGGGGCGCCGGTGGCGGTCGACGTCGTGGTGATCGACCGCGGCGGCACGGTCGTCGGCCGCGCCTGAGCGGAGTGCCACGGCGCGGAAACCGCGCCCCTCCCACTCCACTAGCGGGGACGGGTGGTCGAGTAGAGGTGGCTGTCGGGGAACTGCCCGGCGGTGAGCACGGGGCCGACGATCACCACCGCCGTCCGCCGCACCCCGGCCGCCTCGACCTGGCCGGCGATGTCGGCGAGCGTGCCCCGCAGTACCAGCTCGTCGTCCCGGCTGGCGCGCGCGACCACGGCGACCGGGCCGTCGTCGCCGTAGTGCTCGGCCAGCTGCGGGGCGAGCTCGGCGATCCGCTGGACGGCGAGGTGCAGCACCAGCGTCGCGCCCGTGGCCGCGTACGCCTCGAGCTCCTCGCCGGGCGGCATCGGGGTGGACCGGGCGCTGGTCCGGGTGAGGACGACGGTCTGCCCCACGCCCGGCACGGTCAGCTCCCGCTTGAGCGCCGCGGCCGCCGCGGCGAACGCCGGGACGCCGGGCACGACCTCGTAGGGCACCCCGGCGGCGTCCAGCCGGCGCATCTGCTCGGCCATCGCGCTCCATATCGACGGGTCGCCGGAGTGCAGCCGGGCCACGTCCAGGCCCGCCTCGGCTGCGGCGACCAGCTCGGCGGTGATCTGGTCGAGGTCGAGGTCAGCGGTGTCGACCAGCCGCGCGCCGGCCGGTGCGGTGTCGAGCAGCTCGCGCGGCACGAGTGCGCCGGCGTAGAGGCAGACGGGGGCGGTGGCGATGATGCGCGCGGCCCGGAGCGTCACGAGGTCCGCGGCCCCCGGCCCCGCCCCGATGAAGAAGATCACTTCCTCACGTTCCAGATCGTCACGGGCATCGCCGGCCGCCAGCCGGTGTAGCCGCCGACCGGTTCGGCGTGCGCGACCGACAGCCTGGTCAGCGCACCGCCGACCCGCGACCGCCACTGCGCCAGCACCGCCTCCCCCTCGACCGTCACCGCGGTGGCGCCCAGCCGGCCGCCGGGGCCCAGCGCGGTCCAGCAGGTCTCCAGCAGCCCGTCGCTGGTGAGCCCGCCGCCGACGAACACCGCGTCCGGAGCCGGCAGCCCGAAGAGCGCGTCCGGCGCCCGGCCCTCCACCACCTGCAGCCCGGGGACGCCGAGCCGCGCGGCGTTCCCCCCGATCCGGCGCGCCCGCTCGGCCGAGGACTCGACCGCGACCGCCCGGCAGGAGGGGTGCACCCGCATCCACTCGATGCCGATCGACCCCGCACCGGCGCCGACGTCCCACAGCAGCTGGCCGGGCAGCGGCGCGAGCCGGGCGAGAGTTACCGCGCGGACGTCGCGCTTGGTCAGCTGCCCGTCGTGGGCGTAGGCGTCGTCGGGCAGGCCGGGCACGGCGGGCAGCGGCGCGGTGCCCGGATCGGCGACCACCTCGACGGCGGTCACCACGAGCGGGTCGGTCCCGGCGTGCGGCCATCCGGCGGCGGTGCCGCGGAAGACCCGCTCGGCCGGCCCGCCCAGCTGCGCCAGCGCGACGAGCTGGCTGGCGCCGTACCCTCGGCGGCTCAGCAGGTCGGCGACGGCTGCGGGCGTCGCGCCGTCGGAACCGAGGACCAGCAGCCGCCGTCCGGGGGTGGCGTGCGGGGCGACCAGCTCGGCCGGCCGGCCGACGACCGACACCACCTGCGTCTCCTCGACCGCCCAGCCCAGCCGCGCGCAGGCCAGCGTCACCGACGACGGGTGCGGGACCACCTCGACCGCGTCCGCGCCGTGCAGCCGGACCAGCGAGGTGCCGACGCCGGACAGCATCGGGTCGCCGCTGGCCAGGACGACGACCCGGCGGCCGGGGTGCTCCTCCAGCAGCGCGGCCAGCGCCGGGGCCATCGGCGCGGGCCAGGGCGCCCGCTCGGCGGGGACGTCGCCCGGCACGAGGGCCAGCTGGCGGGCACTGCCGCGGAGCACGTCGGCGTCCCCGATCGCCGCCCGGGCCCGCGGCGAGAGACCGTCCCAGCCGTCGGCGCCGATGCCGACGACGACCACGGGCCTCGTCACGCCGGCAGCTCCCCCGCCGGCCCCGCCGCCTCGGCCAGGAGCCGCTCCCGCAGGTCCTCCGGCAGCCGGTCGACGTAGACGGTCCCGTCCAGGTGATCAACCTCGTGCTGCAGGCAGCGCGCGGCCATCCCGGTCCCCTCGATCGTCACCGGCTCGCCCGCGACGTCCACGCCGTCCACCCGGGCGCGGAAGGCCCGTGGCAGCTCGGCGTAGGGGCCGGGGACGGAGAGGCAGCCCTCGTCGGTGACCTCCTCGGCCGGCTCGCCCCCGCGCGGCTCGAGGACCGTCAGCTCCGGGTTCACCACGTAGCCGACGACGTCCTCGCCCTTGGCGTCCGGGCAGTCGATGACGAAGACGCGGGCGTCGACGCCGATCTGGTTGGCGGCCAGGCCCACGCCGTCGGCGGCCTCCATGCTGGCGAACATGTCCAGGACCAGCCGGCGCAGGTCCCGGCCGAACTCGGTCACCGGCGCGCACGGCCGGTGCAGCACGGGATCGGTGCCGTAGGTGACGATCGGCCGGGCGACGCCGCTGTAGCGGCCGGGCAGGCGCATGACCGTCGATCCTAGGGACGGCGCCGCGCGGGACGGTTGGCACGATGACCGCCGTGGCCCCCGCGCGTGACCTCCCGACCGCCGCGGGGCTGGCCCTCGGGGCCGCCGCCGACCTGCTGTTGGCCGACCCGCGCCGCGGGCACCCGGTGGCCGGCTTCGGCCGGTTGGCCGCGGCCCTGGAGCGGCTGCTCTGGCAAGACTCCCGGGCGGCCGGGGTGGCCTACGCCGGGCTGCTGACCGGCGCGGCCACCGGCGGAGGCGTCGCCCTCGAC
>JALYNA010000075.1 GCA_030773455.1 Actinomycetota bacterium | reverse complement strand
GGCGTACTCCACGACCGGCGCCCACGGCCCGCCGAGGTAGCGCCACAGGCCCAGGCCGCGCGCGCCGACCCGGTGCGGCACGAATTCCGCGGCCAGCCGGTCGCGCAGCGCGCGGGCGGCCGCCGGGTCGACCTTGTTCTGCACCGTCACGTGCGGCGCGTGCCGCTGCCGGTCCTGCCAGGTCAGCCACGGTTCCCAGGCCGCGGCCAGCTCCGCGCGGAGTGCGGTCAGCTCCGGGGCGTCCAGCGTGTAGGCCACCCCGCGGCCGAGCAGCCGCAGGCCGCTGACGGCGACGTCGAAGGCCGGCCGGCGGGCCGCGTCGGCGAGGTCGGCGGCCACCGCGTCGACCTGCCCGCCCGGCAGGGCGTGGAAGAGCGTGACGTGCGCGCCCACGAGGTTGCGGTCGGCCGGGAAGTGCGCCGCGCGCAGCCGGTCGAACCGCACCTGGGCCTCGGGGTCCAGGAGCAACGTGACGATCAGGGGACGAAGGACCCCGTCCTCCTCACCCCTCGCAGGCTCGGGGCGAGCCTCCGGACGGGGCCGTTCAGCGATGCGCGCGGGCTCCCTTGCCGAGCACCGTCACCCCGCCGGCGCTGACGTGGTAGCGCTCGCGGTCGGCGGCGAGGTCGACGCCGATGCGCGCCCAGTCCGGCACGACGACGTTCTTGTCCAGGATGGCGCGGCGGACGTAGGCCCCCTCGCCGATGTGCACGCCGTCCATGAGCACGCTGTCCTCGACCCGCGCGCCACGCTCGACGCGCACCCCGGGCGAGACGACCGTGTTGTGCACCGAGCCGCCACCGATGATGGCGCCGGCGCTGACCATCGACTCCTCGGCCCGCCCGCCGAGCACGAACTTCGCCGGCGGCTGCTGCGGCGGCAGGGTGAGGATCGGCCAGCGGTCGTTGTAGAGGTTGAACACCGGGGTGACCGACACCAGGTCCATGTGCGCGTCGAAGTAGGAGTCGATGGTCCCGACGTCGCGCCAGTAGCCCTGGTCCCGCTCGGTGGCACCGGGGACGACGTTGGCGGAGAAGTCGTACACCCAGGCGTCCCCGGCCTCGGCCAGCATCGGCATGATCGAGCCGCCCATGTCGTGCACCGAGTGCTCGTCCTCGGCGTCCTTGCGCAGCGCCTCGAGCAGGGCGTCGGTGGTGAAGATGTAGTTGCCCATGGAGGCGAAGCTCTCCTCGGGCGAGTCGAGGAGCCCCGGTGGGTCGGCCGGCTTCTCCAGGAAGCCGCGCACCAACCCGCGAGCGTCGGCGTCGATGACACCGAACTCGGTGGCCTCGTGCCGCGGCACCCGCAGCCCGGCGATGGTGACCCCCGCGCCGGTGCGCAGGTGCTGGTCGATCATTTGGGCCGGGTCCATGCGGTACACGTGGTCGGCGCCGAAGACGACGACGATGTCGGGACGGGCGTCGTAGATCAGGTTGAGGCTCTGGAAGATGGCGTCGGCGCTGCCGGTGTACCAGCGCGGCCCGAGGCGCTGCTGTGCGGGCACCGGGGTGATGTAGTTCCCGAGCATCTGCGACAGCCGCCAGGTCGTCGTGATGTGCCGGTCCAGGCTGTGGCTCTTGTACTGGGTCAGCACGGCGATCTGCCGGATCTCGGCGTTCACCAGGTTGGACAGGACGAAGTCGATGAGCCGGTAGATGCCGCCGAAGGGCACGGCCGGCTTGGCCCGGTCCTGCGTCAGGGGGGTCAACCGCTTGCCCTCACCGCCGGCCAGGACGATGCCGAGAACCCGAGGACCGCCACGCATGGATGGGAACGTATCCCTGTTCGGCACGGGCGCTGCACCGCGGGGCGCCCTGGGCGCCCCCTAGGGTGACCTGCGTGCGGATAGGCATGGTGACCCGGGAGTGGCCGCCGGACGTCTACGGCGGCGCCGGCGTGCACGTCGAGCACCTCGCGGCGGCGCTGCGCGCGCTGCCCGGCGGTCCCGACCTCGACGTCCACTGCTTCGGTGGACCGCGCTCGGACGCGACCGGCCACGAGGTACCGCAGGGGTTGCAGGGCGCCAACGGCGCGCTGCAGGCGCTCGGCGTGGACGTCGAGATCGCCGCGGCGCTGGCCGGCGTCGACCTGGTGCACAGCCACACCTGGTACGCCAATGGCGCGGGCCTGCTCGCCTCGCTGGTGCACGGCACACCCCACGTGGTGACGGCGCACTCGCTGGAGCCGCGCCGCCCGTGGAAGGCCGACCAGCTGGGTGGGGGCTACCGGCTGTCGTCCTGGGTGGAGCGCACCGCCTACCTCGCCGTCGACGCGGTCGTCGCGGTCAGCCACGGCATGCGCGCCGACGTGCTCGACGCCTACCCCGACCTCGACCCCGCCCGGGTGCACGTCGTCGGCAACGGGGTGGACGCCGCGGCCTACCGCCCGGTGCACGACCCCGACGTCCTCCGCTCGCTGGGCGTGGACCCCGACCGGCCCTACGCGCTGTTCGTCGGCCGGATCACCCGGCAGAAGGGCGTCGTCCACCTGCTGGAGGCGGCCGCGCAGCTACCCGCCGACACGGGGCTGGTGCTGTGCGCCGGTGCCGCCGACACCCCGGCCGAGCGGCAGCAGGTCGCCGACGCGGTGGCCGAGCTGCAGTCCCGGCGGGCCGGCGTGGTGTGGATCGAGGCGATGCTGCCCCGCGAGCAGCTCGTGCCGCTGATCACCGGGGCGACGGTGTTCGTCGTCCCCTCGGTGTACGAGCCGCTCGGCATCGTGAACCTGGAGGCCGCCGCGTGCGGCACCGCCGTCGTCGCCAGCGCCGTGGGCGGCATCCCCGAGGTGGTCGCCGACGGCAGGACCGGCCTGCTGGTCCCCTACGACCCAGACGACGCGACCGCCTTCGAGGCCGGCCTGGCCGCACGCATCGCCGAGCTGCTGCACGACCCGGAGCGGGCCGCGCGCATGGGCGCCGCGGGCCGGGAGAGGGTGCTGGCGGAGTTCGGCTGGCCGGCGATCGCCCGGCAGACCGTGGACGTGTACTCCGCGGTCCTGGGTGGGCGGGCGAGGGGGCAGGGCTGACCGCACCCGGCGCCACTCCCCGGCGCCCGACGGCGACCGGGGATGATCGGGCGCCGACAAGCCACCCGGGCGGCGTCGGTCGAGGGAGTGCCCGTTGTCGCAGGCCGTCGCCGGTCGTGCAGGTCAGGCTGGTCGCCGCCCCCGGGGCGTCGGCCGAGCTGGCCGGGGAGCTCGGCGGTGAGCTGGCAGCGGCGCACCCGGAGGTGCGCTGGGAGGTCCGGGCGGTCGATGACGGGCTGGTGCAGCCCCTGGCCGACGACGACGAGATCGTCGCGGCCACCCGGCAGCGGCTGCTCGCCGAGGACTGGGACCTCGCCCTGGCGCTCATCGACGTCCCGCTGGAGGTCGACCGACGGCCGGTGGGCTCGGCGAGCCCCGTGCACGGCGTCGCGCTGCTGTCGCTGCCGGCGGTGGGCGCCGTCGGGCTGCGCAGGCGGGCGCTGCAGACCGCGCTAGGGCTGGTGCGCACCCTGCTGGGCACCGCCGAGGACGGCGACGCCGACGACCGCGCCGCGATGGGACGCCGGCTGCGCGAGCTGGCCACCCGATCCGGCCGACGCCACGGCCGGCGTCGCCTTCACCGCCCGCGTGCTGACCGGCAACCTGCGGCTGCTGCTCGGCATGGTGCGCGCCAACCGCCCGTGGCGGCTGGCGGTGCGGCTGTCCCGGGCGCTCGCCGCCGCGATCGCGGCCGGGGTCTTCGCCCTCATCACCGCCGACATCTGGCGACTGGCCGACAACTTCGGCTGGGCACGGCTGACCGTCGTGGCCCTCGGCTCGGTGGTCGCCGTCGTGGTGACCTCGTGGTCGGGGCGGAGCTGTGGGAGCGGCCGCGGCACTGCCGCGTGCGCAAGCAGGTGCTGCTGTTCAACCTGGCGACCACCGCCACCGTCGTCATCGGCGTCCTCACGTTCTACGCCGTGCTGTTCCTCTTCGCCCTCGCCGGTGCGCTGCTGCTCGTCGTGGCTCCGCTGTTCGCCGAGGGCCTGGGGCACCCGGGGCACCTGTCGGACTACCTGGAGCTGGCCTGGCTGACCTGCTCGCTGGCGACGGTGGGCGGCGCGCTCGGAGCCGGGCTGGAGTCCGACGACGCGGTGCCGGAGGCGGCCTACACCTACCGCTCGCAGCAGCCGGCGCACTGATTACCGACCCGATCCTGCAGAACGCCGGCGTTGCCGGCATGCCGGAGAATCGGCCCGTGTCGATCGTCGTGCGCTTCCGGACCGCGCTGGATGACGTCCTCGAGCCCGACCTCGCCGGTCCCGAGCTGCTCCCCGTGTGCCTGGCACGCGCCTGCGCCCGGACGTTGGGGGTGGACGCCGCGGGGCTGAGCGTGCGCAACGGCGGGCAGGACCGGGTTCCGCTGGGGGCCAGCTCGGGGACCGCGGACCTCGCCGAGCGCCTGCAGTTCACCGCCGGGGACGGCCCCTGCGCGACGGCCGAGCAGAAGCAGGAGCCGGTATTCGCGGCCTCCGCCGACCTGCGGCGCCGCTGGCCCGCCTTCGCCGGGCTGCTGGCCGAGCGGACGCCCTACCGGGCGGTGGTCGCCCTGCCGATCGGCGAGACGCTGGCCGGCCCGGGCGCCCTGGACCTGTTCTTCACCGACGAGACGACCGTTCCCGGCCTCGACGTCTTCGAGGCCATGGCCGTGGGCGACCTGGCCTGCACGGCCCTCGGGGACGCCACCGTGTGGGCGCCGTGGTCACCCCGGGGCGGGCCGATGTGGCTGCACGGTCCGACGGCACAACGCCGCGAGCTGGTGTGGACGGCGATCGGCCGAGTGGCGATGTCCCTGGACCGGACCGCACCGGCAGCCCTGGACGTGCTGCGCTCCGCGGCCCGTGCGGCCGGCCGCACGGTCGACGGCGTCGCCCGGGACGTCGTCGCCGGCCGGCTCCACCCCGCCGACCTCCAGTCGCCCGAGGGCCGCCCGCCGAACCACGGGCGCTGAGCGGCGGGTGTGACGCTGGGTCAACGCCTGGCTGCGCATGGCCCCCGAGGTAGCTGACCTGGTGGTCGGGCCGGCCGACCGCAAATGGTCGGCGGACCGCCGGCTGTTCAGATCACCTGGTGCTCGGCGTCAAGAAGTCGCTGACCGCCCGCCCCAACGGCCGCTCGGCGAACTGGATCGCCCCCTCGACCGTGAACGGCGGCCATGGCCTGTCAATACGTCCCGCTGGTGCACGTCTGACCTGTGAGCGCGGCGGCGGAGGGATGCGCAGGTGGCCGACCCGGACATGACGGAGCCCCGGCCGACCAGCGCGCCGGGGCTCAACAGAGGGTCAGCGGTCGCCGAGTTCCCGCAGCGCCTCGCCGTACTCGGCGTCCACCCAGGCGGCGGCCTCGGCCACCCGCCGGCGGTGCTCGTCGGCGGTGAGGGCGTCGGCGAGCGCCCGGGCCATCGCCAGCGCCTCGTCGCCGGTCGGCCGGCGGCCCGGCCCGGCGACGTAGAACTCGTCTTCCACGGTGTCCACGGTATGGCGGCAAGGCCCCGCTACCGATGGCCCACCCGGCCCCGCAGTCCCCGCATCCGATGACCTATTGGCGGACGCCCTAACTGCTGAGGACGCCGAGCGAGCCGAGGGCGCCGCGGAGGTCGCCGGGGGTGTCGAACAGCGCCACGGCGCCGGCCTCGCGCAGTTCGTCGTCCCCGAAGCCGCCGGAGCGGACGACCACCGCGGGCAT
>JALYNA010000074.1 GCA_030773455.1 Actinomycetota bacterium | reverse complement strand
CCTGCCTGCTCGGCTACATCGGCAAGTGCTCCGCCCCCTGCGTCGGCCGGGTCTCCGCCGAGGAGCACCGGGAGATCGTCGACGGCTTCTGCGACTTCATGGCCGGCCGCACCGAATCGATGGTCCGCCGGCTCGAGCGCGAGATGGCCGGGGCCGCCGAGGCGATGGAGTACGAGAAGGCCGCCCGGCTGCGCGACGACCTCGGCGCGCTCAGGCGCGCGATGGAGAAGCAGGCCGTCGTCCTCGGTGACGGCACGGACGCCGACGTGGTCGCGTTCGCGCAGGACGAGCTCGAGGCCTCGGTACAGGTCTTCCACGTCCGTGGCGGTCGCGTCCGCGGCCAGCGGGGGTGGATCGTCGACAAGGTCGAGGACGTCACCACCGGCGAGCTCGTCGAACAGTTCGTCCTGCAGGTCTACGGCGGTGTCGACGAGGCGACCGGCGTGGGGGAGCCGGGGGAGGCGGTGCCCAAGGAGGTGCTCGTCCCCGAGCTGCCCGACGACGCCGACGTCTACGAGGAGCTGCTGAGCGAACTCCGCGGCAGCCGGGTCAGCCTGCGGGTGCCCCAGCGCGGCGACAAGCGGGCCCTGCTGGAGACGGTGGAGCGCAACGCCAAGGAGGCCTTCGCCCGGCACCGGGTCAAGCGGTCCAGCGACCTCACCGCCCGGTCGCTGGCGCTCGCCGAGCTGCAGGAGGCGCTGGAGCTGCCCGACGCGCCGCTGCGCATCGAGTGCATCGACGTCTCGCACGTGCAGCAGACCAACGTCGTGGCCAGCATGGTGGTCTTCGAGGACGGCCTGGCGAAGAAGTCCGACTACCGCCGGTTCTCCGTCACCTCCGGAACCGACGACACCGCGGCGATGGCCGAGGTGGTCCGCCGCCGGTTCGCCCGCCACCTCAAGGAGGAGGCCGACCGCCTGGACGAGCAGGGGATCGCGGCGGAGGAGGGCCGGCCGCGCCGGTTCGCCTACCCGCCCAACCTGCTCGTGGTGGACGGCGGCGCGCCGCAGGTCGCCGCGGCCGCCCGGTCGCTCGACGAGCTGGGCGTCGTCGACGTCGCCGTCTGCGGGCTGGCCAAGCGGATGGAGGAGGTGTGGCTGCCGGGCGAGAACGACCCGGTGATCCTGCCGCGCACCTCCGAGGCCCTGTACCTGCTGCAGCGGGTGCGTGACGAGGCCCACCGGTTCGCGATCACCTACCACCGGCAGAAGCGGTCCACCAGCATGCTGGTCTCCCTGTTGGACGACGTCCCCGGCCTCGGGCAGACGCGGCGGAAGGCGCTGATGAAGCAGTTCGGATCGCTCAAGCGGCTGCGGGCCGCGACCGTCGAGGAGCTGATGGCCGTGCCCGGGATCGGCCGGCGGACGGCGGAGGCGGTGCTCGCCGCGGTGAGGGAGCCGGGGGAGACCCAGCCGGCGGACGACGCCGCCGCGGCCACCGTGGAGACGACGACCGCCCCGGCCGGCCCCGCCGAGCGGGGCACCCCCCGCACCGGCTCAGGCGTCACCGCCGAGGTCGGGCTGGTGGCCTCGTGAGCGAGCCCCGGGACACCGCACACCTCGAGGTGCCCCCCGGCGCCCCGGGACACCCGCACAGCGAGATCCCCGCTCCGCTGGACCCGAGCACCACCGAGACCCCGCCACTGGACGTCGTCGTGGTCACCGGGCTCTCCGGCGCGGGCAAGAACAGCGCCGGGCGGGTGCTGGAGGACCTCGGCTGGTTCGTCGTCGACAACCTGCCGCCGGCGCTGCTGCTGCCGATGGTCGAGCTGGGCGCCCGCGGTGACGTCCGCCGGTTCGCCGCCGTCGTCGACGTGCGCAGCCGGGCCTTCTCCAGCGACCTGCAGGAGGCCATCCGCGTGCTCGCCGAGGCCGGTCACCGCCCGCGTGTGGTCTACGTGCACGCCCGCGACGAGGTGCTGGTCCGCCGCTACGAGTCCAACCGGCGGGAGCACCCGCTGCAGGGCAGCGGCACGCTCACCGACGGCATCACCGAGGAGCGGGCGCTGCTCACCGGCATCGCCGGCGAGGCCGACCTCTGGGTCGACACCAGCGACCTCAACATCCATCAGTTGCGCGCCACGCTGGAGAACGCCTTCGCCCGCGAGGGGCGGACGCCGCCGCTGACCGCGACGGTGCTCAGCTTCGGCTTCAAGTACGGCCTGCCGCTGGACGCCGACCTCGTGGTCGACGCCCGCTTCCTGCCCAACCCGCACTGGCTGCCCGACCTGCGCCCGCGCACCGGTCAGGACCCGGACGTGCGCGACTACGTCCTCGGCCAGGACGGCGCCCGGCCCTTCCTCGACCGCTACACTGACGTGCTGCGGCTGCTCATCCCCGGCTACCGCCGCGAGGGCAAGCGCTACCTGACCCTCGCGGTGGGCTGCACCGGCGGCAAGCACCGCAGCGTCGCCATCGCCGAGGAGTTCGCCCGCCGGCTGCGCGCCGACGGCGTCGACGCCGCCGTCCAGCACCGCGACCTGGGCCGCGAGTAGTGGGGGCCCCGGAACAGGCCCGGTCCTACGGGCCGGACGGGGCGGTGTCCCGGCCGCGCGTCGTCGCCTTCGGCGGCGGCCACGGGCTGGCCGCCGCGCTGGCGGCCTGGCGCCGGATCACGCCGGAGCTGACGGCGGTGGTCACCGTGGCAGACGACGGCGGCTCCTCCGGGCGGATCCGGCGGGAGATGCCGGTGCTGCCGCCGGGGGACCTCCGGATGGCGCTGACCGCGCTGGCCGGTGAGGACGCCGACACCCGGCAGATGGCCGCGCTGCTGCAGCACCGGTTCGGTGGCAGCGGCGTCCTCGCCGGGCACCCGGTGGGCAACCTCATGCTCACCGGGCTCACCGAGCTGCACGGCGGGGACACCGTCCGGGCGCTGGACGACCTGTGCCGGCTGCTGGGCGCCCGCGGCCGGGTGCTGCCGATGGCCGACGTTCCCCTGGACCTGGTCGCCCGGGTGGAGAGCACCGATCCCGACGACCCGGCCCGCACCCGCACCATCCGCGGCCAGGTGGCGATCGCCACGACTCCGGGCCGGGTGCGGCGCATCCAGCTGTCCCCGCCGGACCCGCCGGTGCATCCCGCCGTCCTCGACGCCATCGCCGCCGCGGACGTCGTCTCGCTGGGCCCGGGCTCCTGGTACACCTCGGTCCTGCCGCACCTGCTGGTGCCGCGGTTGCAGGCGGCGCTCGCCGCGACCCGCGCCCGGGTGGTCGTCGTCCTCAACCTCGAGCCGCAGCCTGGGGAGACCGACGGCTTCTCGCCGGAGGAGCACCTGACGGTGCTGCAGAGCCATCTGGGCGGGGTGGCGTTGCACACGGTTATCGCCGATGCCGACTCGGTGGTTGACCGCCGTGGTCTCCTGTCTGCGGTACGGGAATGCGGTGCCGAGCTCGTGCTGGCCCCGGTCGCCGAGGACGGCGGCGTGCCGCGACACGACCCGGCGCGCCTGGCCGGAGCACTCCGGCAGGCCCTCGGACCGGGAACCGGGACGCGGCAGGGCATGGAGCCGAACGAGCGGGTACCGCAACCTCGCGTACCGGGACCGGTACGCGGGGAGGACGAAGGGAACGCCGCACATGGGGCTTGGTGAGTCCGGGGGAGCGTGGGGGTGGACGGCATGGCGATGACGGCCATGGTCAAGGACGAGCTGTCGCGCGTGGAGTGCACGAGGACCTCCGAGCGCAAGGCAGAGGTCACCGCGCTGCTGCGCTTCAGCGGCGGCCTGCACATCGTCGGTGGCCGCGTGGTCATCGAGGCCGAGCTGGACACCGGCTCGGTGGCCCGCCGCCTGCGCCGCGACATCAGCGAGGTGTACGGCTACACCAGCGGCGTCAGCGTGCTGGCCGGCGGCAACATCCGCCGCGGGGTGCGCTACCTGGTCCGGATCGCCAAGCACGGTGAGGGCCTGGCCCGGCAGACCGGGCTGGTCGACCAGCGCGGCCGTCCGGTCCGCGGGCTGCCGCCGTCGGTCGTCAGCGGCGGCATCAACGACGCCGAGGCCGCCTGGCGCGGCGCCTTCCTCGCCCACGGTTCGCTGACCGAGCCCGGCCGCTCGTCCTCCCTGGAGGTCACCTGTCCCGGCCCGGAGGCCGCGATGGCGCTGGTCGGCGCGGCCCGCCGGCTGGGCATCGCCGCCAAGGCCCGCGAGGTGCGGGGCGCCGACCGGGTGGTGGTGCGCGACGGCGACGCGATCAGCGCGCTGCTCACCCGCATGGGCGCCCACGACGCGGTGCTGGCCTGGGAGGAGCGGCGGATGCGCCGCGAGGTCCGGGCCACCGCCAACCGGCTGGCCAACTTCGACGACGCCAACCTGCGCCGCTCGGCCCGCGCGGCGGTCGCCGCCAGCGCGCGGGTGGAGCGGGCGATGGAGATCCTCGACGGCGACGCCCCCGAGCACCTGCTCATCGCCGGCCGGCTGCGGCTGGAGCACGGCCAGGCCTCGCTGGAGGAGCTCGGTCAGCGCGCCGACCCGCCGATGACCAAGGACGCCGTCGCCGGCCGGATACGCCGGCTGCTGGCCATGGCCGACAAGCGCGCCAAGGACCTCGGCATCCCCGACACCGAGTCGGTGGTCACCGACGACATG
>JALYNA010000073.1 GCA_030773455.1 Actinomycetota bacterium | reverse complement strand
CCCCGCCCCGGTCCAGCGCGGCCGGCGTCGCGGCGACCTGCCACGGGACCTCCCGGGCGAGCGAGTGGGCCCGGCGCTGCAGGTCGTCGGCGGCGGGCGCCACGGCGGCGTCCGCACCGAGGCGCCCAGCGCCCGGGCGCGGGACCCGAAGGCCTCGTCCGGGAGCACCCCCGCCTGTTCGTGGGCGAGGACCAGGTGGTCCGGGCACAGGGCCAGGGACGTGAAGAGGCTGCGGACGAACGGCATCCCTTCGAGCAACCGGGCGTCGGCCCCCGCCTGCGACCTCAGAGCAGCGGCAGCCCGATCAGCCCGGCGAGGGCGGCGGTGCCCAGGAACAGCCAGGCCACGTAGTCGCCGATGTGACCGGAGTGCGCCCGGCGATGGGCCGCGCCAGGTAGGTGGCGGACCGGGCCGCCCGCGGCAGCCGGGGTCCCCACAGGGCGAGCGCTGCGACGCCCACCGCCAGTGCCGTCGAGAGCAGGCCGAGGACGACCCCCGGCATCGTCCAGGCCGCTTCGGGCAAGGCGTGCGTGGAGAGGCGGGCGTTCCCTCGAGGGCCTGCCGGACGTAGCCGTCGACGTCGAGGAAGCCGGCGGCGGCGCGGCTCACCGCCCGGGGGACGGCCGGGACGGCGCCGACCGCGAGGGCGGTGGCCAGGAGCAGGGCGAGCGGCGCCAGCGGGGTTCCCCGGACGTGGTGCTCCTCGACGGGCATCTCCCGCGTGTCCTGGTCCTCCGACTCCCCGGGGCCGCCCTGTCCGCCCTTGCCGTGCGGTTCCGTGCCGAGGCCGAACCAGATCCGCGCCCCCGCGCGGAGCAACGCCCCGCCGGTGGCCGTTGAGACCGCGACGAAGAGGAGCGGCCCGAACCAGTAGCCGCGGTGGCCCAGCGCCTCCTCGCTGATCGCCTTCCCCAGCCCGGTGCCGAAGGGCGGGGCACCTGCCAGGGCCAGTCCGGCCGGCATGAATGACCAGGGCAGCAGCCACGCCCGGCGCCCGCGGCCGTGCAGCTCGACCTCATCCACGGTGCCGTAGCGGTTGAACACGATCCGGGCCAGCAGGAACAGCGCCCCCTTCACCCCGCGTGCCCGAGCACGTAGACCGCGGTGCCGGTGGTGCCGGGGCCGTCGAGGGCGCCCGGGCCGGTGAGGAAGAGTCCGACATGGGCGATGGTCGAGTAGGCGAGCAGCCGCTTGAGGTGCCGCTGCAGCAGGTACATCACCGCCCCCACCACCGCGGTCAGAGCACCGAGGACGAACAGCGCCGGTCGCATGACGTCCGGGGGAGCGCCGCGGCGAAGACGGTCCAGTACACCGGCGCCGTCCCGTACAGGCCCAGGACGACCATGACCCCGGAGAACAGGAGGCACACCGGGCTGGGCGCCGCGGCCTCGGCGTCGGCGGTCCAGAAGTGGAACGGCGCCACCGCCGCCTTGACCAGGAAGCCGGCGGCGACCAAGCAGAAGGTCGCGACGACGAGGGGCTGCGGAGGCCGGTCGGCCATCGCGGTCGCGAGCTGCGGCAGGCCCAGCGTCCCCAGCCGGGCGTACAGCAGGGCGATGCCGGTCAACCCAGGTGACGACCCGGCCCTCGTTCGTGGCCGAGAGCAGCGCCACGTCCAGGGCCAGCACGCCGCCGGCGGTCAGGGACGCGGCCAGGTCGACGACCAGCCGGGGCAGCACCCGGCCGAGCGCCGCCAGCAGGCAGGCACCCAGGATGGGTACGGCGATCGGAGCGGGGCCAACGCCGTGGCGGGACCCTCCCAGGGCACCGTCAGCCCTCCAGGGAGGACAGCTCGTCCGGGTCCACGGTGCCGTGGTCCTTGTGGATCTGGATCGCCAGGCCCAGCAGCAGCGCGGTCACCGCCCGAGACGACGACGTCGGTGAGGGTCATGGCCTGGACCACCGGGTCCACGACCTGGGTGTTCGGGGGCGTCGTCGACCCGAACACCGGTACCGAGGCGCCGTTCTGGTATCCGATCGCCATGAGCAGCACGTAGGTGCCCGACTGCGCGACGAACAGGCACACGACGGCCTGCACGAGGTCCCTGCTGCGGGCGATGCCCAGCCCGCCGAGCAGCAGCAGCGCTCCACCGACCAGGTAGGCGTAGATGCTCACTCCGCGTCCTCCGCGTTGCGCCCGACCAGGAACACCTGGTCGAAGAAGTGCGCCAGCAGCGCGACCCCGCCGCCGGCAACGGCGATCCCGACCGCGACGTTGAGGAGCGGAACGGTGCCGGCCGAGAGGAGCCGGCCGAAGGTGCCGGCCGGCAGGGCGCTGGCCAGGAAGGTCCCCGTGGCCGCCAGGGTCGCCACGCCGAGCGCCGCGTAGGCCGCCGTCCCGGCCGCCTCGAGGACGTCGAACAGCGGCGTCGGCCGCAGCTTCCCCAGGCTCCGGTAGCGACCGGCGACGTAGAGCAGGTGGATCCCGGTGGCGAGGACCATCCCGCCCTGGAAGCCACCGCCGGGGGTCACGTGCCCGTGGGCCAGCATGTCCAGCCCCACGACGAGGATCAGGGCAGCAGGAGGTAGCCGAACAGCCGCGTCCCCTGCAGTGGCGTGGAACTGCCGGGCACCGGATGGCTCCGCTCTCCCTCGGCGGGGCGGAGCAGGGCGGCGACCCCCAGCACCGAGCCGAAGAGGATGACTCCTCGCCGAGCGTGTCCACCCCGCGCTGGTCGAAGGTCACCGAGGCGACGACGTTCGCGGTGCCGTGGCCGACGGCGGCGGGCACGGCCAGGTCCCGGTAGGGATGGGTCGCCGGCCCGAACGAGGGGATGTCGAGGAAGGCGGCCACGAGGAGGAGCCCGACGCCGGCTAGGCCGATCCCGAGCACCCACCGCCGCGCCGCCCGGCTCACCGCTGTCCCCGGATCTTGCGGATGGTCAGCATCACCGTCAGCGGCGCCGGGGCGTCCGGCGAGGACGGAGGCGGCCTCCCGGCCCGGCCGGGGAACAGCCGGACGGGTGGGCCCGGCCGGTCAGGGGGTGATCGGCCCGACGGCGGGCGCCGCGCCGCCGAGCTCCTTGCTGCGGGTCGGCTCGGCGTCCTCGGGCCGCGGCACGCGCGGGTCGTCGGGCAGCGGGGGAGCGGTCTCCTGTGGGCCGTCGGCGTCGCGCGGCGGGGTGCTCTCGGGGTCCATGCCCCCGGAGTACCCCGCCGGGCGACCCGCGCTACCTGCCGGCCAGCCGCCGCAGCCGGCGGATCGGCAGCCGGACGGCGTACAACGCCAGCCGCACCGGCAGGGTCGCGACGGCGGATCCGACCCGCACGCTCAGGCGCCACAGGTCGGCGTAGTCGGGGGGCCGGGGCGCCGTCCGCGCCGGCCCGGCCGCGGGCGGGTCGGCCGGGGGAGGGGTGGCCGGGGGAGGGGTGGCCGGGGCGATCAGGTCTACCGTCGTGCGGCGGCGCGGATCGCGCAGCGACGCGAACGACGGGATCGGGGGCGCGGCGGGGGACTCCTCGT
>JALYNA010000072.1 GCA_030773455.1 Actinomycetota bacterium | reverse complement strand
CACCTGGACGGTCACCGGGAAGGGCTGGCCTGGCTGGGCGTCCTCCTTGCCCTCGAGCAGGTCGAACAGCAGGTTCGCCGCGCACTGCCCCATCTCGTGCGCGGGCTGCCGCACCGTCGTCAGTCGGGGGGTCAGCAAAGAGGCGAAGGGCAGGTCGTCGAAACCGGCCACGCTCAGGTCCTCCGGGACCCGAGCACCTATCAGCTTGCAGTACTCGAGCGCCCCGATCGCCATCAGGTCGTTCGCGCACAGCAGCGCGGTCGGCCGCTCCTGTGCACTGCCCGCCAGCGCGCGTGCGGCGAGCTCGGAACCAGAGCTCAGGTGGTAGTCGCCGACCAGGACCGGGACCGCGTCCGGGTCGCGACCAGCCGCGGCGAATGCCTCGCGGTAGCCCGCGAGGCGCTGCTCGGCCGTCCACAGCTCCTTCGGGCCGCCGATCACGGCGACGCGCTCGTGGCCTTGGTCGAGCACGTGGCGCGCGAGCTCCCGGGCGCCACGACGGTTGTCGGACACGATCGACGGCAGGTCGAAACCGGGGAGCTGCTCGTCGACGAGCACCACCGGGCCCAAGCGCGTCAGCTCGAGCAGCGACGCCGGTGAGGTCGCCGCGCCGGAGAGGTAGATGATCCCGTCCAGCCGCTGACTGCGCAGCAGCCTGCCGTTCAGCGACTCGGTCTCCCCCGTCGCCTCCGGGGCGCACAGGACGACGAGCACGCCGCGTGCGGACGCGGCGCGCTCGACCCCCTCGGCGAGCAGCGCGAAGAACGGGTTCGACAGGTCCGGCACGACGAGCCCGACGGTCGACGCCGAACGTCGCTTCAGGTTGCGCGCCGACTCGTTCGGCGTGTAGTTCAGCACGCGGACCGCGTCGAGAACCCGCGCCCGCCGCTCAGCCGCGACCGGCCCGCTGTCGTTGAGGACGTAGCTGACGGTGCTGATGGAGACGCCGGCGTGCTCGGCGACGTCCTTCATCGTGGGCCATCGCCGAGCGTCCGCTTCACTCCGACGTGGCAAGAGCGGTCCTCTCCACCGACGCGAGCCGGCCCGAGCTCGCCCACTCGAGGATCGAGGCCCACAGCTGGCGGTAGTGGGTCCAGGTGAGGAACTCCGGCGGAGCCCAGTGCGGCGCGAGGTCGGACGCAAACGCCACCGAGCGGCCGAGACCGGCCCGCCCGACGACCAGCAGCGGGTCCTTCCCGAACCGGGCCACGACCTGGGTGTCGGGCTTCGCCACCAGCTCGTTGTACCCCAGCAGCGCGGGCCACGCCGGCGGGGTCCCGCCCAGGACCTCGTGCTCCGGCTCGTCGAAGGTCGCTTCGAGACCCTCCGGGACCTCGACGCGGTCGTCGCGGTCGAGCACCTCGACCGGCAGGACCCGCGCCAGCGGGCTGCGGCCGTAGCGGGCCCGCCCGTCGATCCCGGAGAACGAGAGGTACCCGCCGACCATGACGAGGCCGCCACCGAGCTCGACGTACTCCGCGAGCAGGTCGAGCCTGTTCACCGAACGCTCCGAGCGCAGGAAGGTCTCGTCGGTGAGCAGGAAGGAGTTGGCGCCGACGTCGCTGATGACGACGACGTCGTACTGCTCGAGCTCCTCGCGGCGGGTGGGGAACTTGCCCGAGATCTCGTGGGCCCGCAGGTACGTCACGTCGAAGCCGGACAGCGCGAGGCTGTCGAGGAAGACGCCGGCCCCCTCTTCGTACTCCGTGTTCTGGAAGTGGTCGAAGCCCTTCATGTGCACGGTGTGCTTGATCCACGACTCGCCGACCACGAGAACGCGGAGGATGGCTCCTTCAGTCGTGCGCATACGTACCCCTAGCGGCAAGAAGTGGAAGTGAGGGAGGAGCGTGGGCGGCTGGCGCGCTCTGGGTGCCGGAGGCCTGCTTCGCCCGGCCGGCGGGGCTCGCCCCGCCGGCCCCAGGTGGCGCTACTGCTCGTCTGCGCCCAGGATGCGGTCCTTGACGAAGTCCGGCAGGACCCGCGCCTCGGGGACCGCGGGCATCGTGGTCTCGCGCGAGTCCCACCCGATCATCTTGTCCGGCACCAGCTGGAAGTAGCGGCGCCCGGCGAACTCGCCGAACTCGAAGTACTGCTCGGCGTACGGGTGCCCGACGTAGAAGTACTTCTCGAAGACCATGTCCTGCAGAAGGGCGACCAGCGCGGTGTCCTCGGCCGGCACCAGTGAGCCGAGGATGCGCACCCCGCTGACCGTCGTGAACTCGTCACCGGCGTCGACGAGACCCGCGACGGCGCGGCCGGCCTCGGCGTTGGCGCCGTGGCGGCTACCGGCGTCCAGCGGGAGGTAGATCTTCTGGTCGTCGACGACGAACCACAGCGGGGACAGGTAGATGCTCCCGTCCTCGTTGGTGCTGGCCACCCGGATCGTCTTCTGACGCGTCAGGTAAGCCCAGCGCTTCTCGCCGCGAAGGGGGTTGGTCTGGCTGGCAGTCGCCATGGTGTTCCTCTCACTTCCTCAGAGCGGCCAGCTGGGCGCTGAACTCGGGCAGGTCCGGAGCGAGGCCGACGCGCGGCGACGGGCCGCTGCTCCAGAAAAACTCCGTCTCGACGCCGGTGGCCTCGAGCGTGTACTCATAGCCTCCGGGCAGGTAAATGTGCTCTCCCGGGCCGGCCTCGAGAACGACCTCGCGGCCGGCCGCGTCCTTGACGCGGAGGCTGATCTTGCCCTTGAGGACGTAGTGCGTCTCGTCGAAGTCGATCTGCTTCCAGTTGTAGGGAAGGTGGTCCGGCTCCTGGTAGCAGATACCCTGACGGAAGTACCGCGCGTCGTCCCGCTCGCGCGACAGGAAGATGGCGGTCTCGATGCCGGTGTTGAAGTGGAGCCGCGGCATCTCGTCGATCTCGCTCCGGTTGATTACCCGGGGATAGCGACGAGCGTTCGGCGCCGTCGGGTCGTAGTCGGGCATGTGCTGCTTCCCTTCCGTTGTGGGGGTCGTGCCGCCGACGTGGCGGCGGCGTCAACCGGCCGGCTCGCAGGACGTCCCATCCACGCGGCCAGCTAAGGTCGAAACGATTTCATCGGTGCCTGGCTCTCGGCCGGAGGGCTCCGGAGCTGTCGGGCACGGGTCCATTCTCGATTCGTTTCTAACGCTAGTGGCGGGGACACGTCGCCGTCAAGCCCTCGTATGCTGTCTGGCCGATGCCAGGGCCGCCATGGGCGCATGGTTCAATCGGTTCGATCACCCGGTAGGCATTGCGGCCGGACCGGCCGGGCGCCACGGGAAGGGAAAGCCATGCCTGCCGCGGTTCCCCTGGTGGTCGACTGCGACCCTGGCATCGACGACGCGCTCGCGCTGGCACTCGCGGCGGCCAGCCCCGAGGTCGACCTGCGCCAGGTGACGACGGTCTCGGGGAACTCGCGGGTCGAGGTCTGCACCCGCAACGCGCTCGCCCTGCTGGAGCTGCTCGGCCGCCGGGATGTCCCGGTCGCGGCCGGCGCGACCCGCGCGATCGTGCGCGTGGCCTGGCACGGGCTGACCTCGCCGCACGGCGGGAACGGCCTGGGCGGGGTCCGGCTACCGGCTGCTGCGCGGGTCCCCGAGGCCGAGCACGCGGTGGCGCGGGTGGCTAGTCTGCTGCGCACGGCGCCCCCCCGGTCCGTGACGGTCGCGGCCATCGGCCCGCTGACCAACATCGCGCTGCTGCTCGCGGTGTACCCCGAGTGCGTCGGAGCCATCGACCGGGTCGTCGTGATGGGCGGCAGCACCGGGCCGGGAAACATCACCGCCACGGCGGAGTTCAACGTCTGGACCGACCCGGAGGCCGCTCAGCGGGTTCTCGCCGACTCCGGGCTCCGCATCACGCTGGTCGGGCTCGACGTCACCCGCCGGGCCACCCTGGACACGAGCATGCTCTCCACCCTCCGTGGGAGCTCCAAGCGCGGCGCCCTGCTCGCCGACATGGTCCTCGGCTACGGCGACCGGCGGGGGGGCGAGTGGCCGCTGCACGACGTGCTGGCCGTCGGCGCCGTGATGGATCCCTCGCTCGTCAGCACCCGCCCGGCCCGCGTCGAGGTGGCCACCGGCCTCGGACCGGACCGCGGCCGCACGGCGTGCACCTTCCTGCCGGACGCACCGGCCGCCGGCCCGGGCGCCGCCGCGCCGCACCCGTCGACCGGTGCGCCGCCCCCCTCCGGTGGTGCGACCGGCGCGCCGGCCGGTGCGCCGGCCTCGCCGACCCGGTGCGACGTGGCGGTCGACCTGGACGTCGACCGGTTCCGCTCGCTGCTGCTCACCCGCGTGGCCAGCCGGCGCTGATTGAGCGCCGGGCGCGCGCGACGCCGCGACCGACGGCTCCTGTGACGTGCGGCTGTGACCAGCGACGGTGTTGAAGGTCACGACGCGGACATGGTGGTGCCTGACGCAAGAAGGGGCACCCTGACGGCACCGCGAAAACGCTCATCCGAGGAGCTCGGTGTCCGTCGCCCTGTCCCTGCTCGACGCCCTCCCCAGCGCCGCCCTCGCCGCCGACCGCGGCGGCGTGCCGGCCGCGCTGGTGGACGGTCTCCCGGCTCTTCCGCCGGGGATCCGGCTGCGCTCCCTGTCACCCGCCGACAAGGAGGCGCTCGTGCGCATGGTGGACCGCACCAGCCCCGAGAGCCGGCAGGCCCGGTTCCACGAGCCGCTGGCAGCCCTGCCACCCGGCTGGGCCCGCGCCATCAGCAACGTCACCGGCCGCCGGGTCGCCGTCGCCGCGGTGGTCGAGGGCATCGACCACCGCCTGGCCGACCAGCCGGATCCCGCGCTGGGCGCCCCCTTCGACGACGAGGTCGTCGCGCTGGCCCAGGTGGAGCCGGAGGTCGGGGGAGCCGAGCTGGCCGTCCTGGTGGAGGACGCCTACCAGCGCACGGGGCTCGGCCTCGTCGTCGTGTGCGCAGCCTTGGTCGAGGTTGCGCGGAGAGGTGTGCCCCGCGTCCGCGCCCACATCCTGCCCGGCAATGACGGCATCC
This sequence comes from Actinomycetota bacterium, assembly GCA_030773455.1. Taxonomy (GTDB): domain Bacteria; phylum Actinomycetota; class Actinomycetes; order Mycobacteriales; family Geodermatophilaceae; genus Geodermatophilus. Next base: position 3,159 of record JALYNA010000072.1, on the reverse strand, counting down.
GCCGCCTGCTGTCCGCCCTCGAGCTGCCGGTCCGTCGCGGTCACGACGACGGCAAGGAGTGCTGGACGCTCGACATCTCCAGCCTGTCGGGCGGCGCGGCGCCGACGTCACCCGTTCGCCCGCACCACCGCTGAGGGGCCGGCCTGCGCCTTGCCAAGCCCGCCCCGACGGGAGGACGCTGACGCCCCGACGACACGGGCAGGGCGGACTCGATCCGGAGGTCGACGTGGCCACAGCAGCCGAGATGATGCACGCTGGCGTCACGTGCGTCGGCGAGGACGACACCCTCGACAAGGCCGCGAGGATCATGCGCTCACTGCACGTCGGCGCGCTGCCGATCTGCGGGGCCGACAACCGGCTGAAGGGCATGGTCACCGATCGCGACATCGTCGTGCGTGCCATCGCCGAGGGCAGTGACGTCCACACGACGACGGCGCGCCAGATGGCCCAGGGACAGGTCGTTTCCGTCGACACGAGCGCTGACCAGGACGAGGTGCTGGGGGTGATGAAGGAGCACCGAATCCGGCGGCTGCCGGTCCTCGACGGCAAGCAGCTGGTCGGCATGATCAGCGAGGCCGACCTGGCCAGGCACCTGAGTCACGACCAGCTCAGCGACTTCGTCGAGACCGTGTACTCGGCGCCGCCGACGAACTGACCCGCACGACAGCACCGCCTGTCGCGACCGACGCTGCTCGCGCCGCGGGCGTTGACAGGCGTCGTGGCACCCGGAACGGTGTGTGCATGATGGCGTTGTGCGTGTTCTGCGGGTCGAACCCGGGACGGCAGCCGGCGTACCTGGTCGCCGTTCGCGGCCTGGCCCAGGTGCTGGCCGAGCAGGGAATCCGGGTCGTCTACGGCGGCGCGCACGTCGGCACCATGGGAGCCCTGGCCGACACGGTCCTGCAGGCCGGCGGAGAGGTGGTCGGCGTCATCCCGGAGCAGCAGGTCGGGGAGGAGGTCGCGCACGCCGGGCTGACGGAGCTGCACGTCGTGGGGTCGATGCACGAGCGCAAGGCTCTGATGGCAGAGCTGTCGGACGGGTTCGTCGCCCTGCCAGGCGGTCTCGGAACGCTGGAGGAGTTCGCCGAGGTCGTCACATGGTCGCAGCTGGGGCTCCACCGCAAGCCGACCGGCCTGCTAAACACGATCGGCTACTACGACTCCCTGCTGCGCTTCCTGGACCATACCGTCGAGGAGCGATTCGTCCGGGTGGAAGACCGGGCGCTCATCCTTGCCGAGAGTGAGGTCCGGCCGCTGCTCCAGCGGATGCGGGCTTGGAGCCCTCCCGAGCAGCAGGGGTGGCGGCCGGCGGAGCACGACGGCGGAGGAGCTGCTGCGGCGACGCCCACCGCAGCGACGACGGCCGGCCGGGATCTCGACAGCTGATCGGCCGAGTGCACCGCCCCGTCCGGGGTTCTACGATCTCGTCCTTGGGCCTCCGGACGAGGACCTCCTGCAGGGCGGTCGTGTCTCGGTTCGACGCCGCCGGCGAAGCGGTTGCGGTCGACGGCCTCGAGCAGCGCCTGCCACGACTCGCTGTAGCCGTTGTGCGGGGTCGCGGACAGCAGTACCGGGTGCTGCTGTACTCGCTGAGCGGCGGACGGCTGTGGTCTGCAAGCAGTCGACGGCGTAGCCGCGGCGGCCCTTCGCCTGGCTCGGGTGGCGCCACATGGTGCGCCTCGCCGGCGCTGCACTCGGGGCGTGCGCAGCCAGGGCAACTGATGATCACACGCGGGCGCACTGTGAAGGGGTTCGCTCGCAGCGCGTGACTGCGGCGCAGGTCCTTGAGCGCGGTCGCGTCAGGATGACCAAGTCCAGGCCGAACTTGTCGCGCATCTCTTCGCCCACTTGATAGTCAGCGACGCAGGACAGACCACGAGGACGAGACGGGCTCGATGCCGCAGCAGCATCTCCTGGATGACCAGGCCGGCCTCGCCCGTCTTGCCGAGCCCGACGTCGTCAGCGATGAGCAGCGCGACCCGGGGCATGCGCGGGGCCTTCGCGACCGGCTTCAGCTGGTAGTCCTTGATCTGGATGCCGGCCCGGAACGGCGCCTGCAGCGTCGTCACGTCCGCCGACGCCACGGTGCCCCAGCGGATGGCGTCGATGAGCGCCCCCAGCGTCTGCGGGTCATCCCAGCCTTCGGGCTCCGGGACGTTCCGGCAGGGCGCCCGACGGATGACCCCGGGCTCCACCTCCCAGACGACTCATGGCAGTTCTCGGCGTCAGGTCGGCGACTTTCGACTGGTGTTCGCGGTGAGTGCACGGCACGCGCGCGGCGCCGATATCGCGTTCGAGGGATGAGCCCCTGGCAACGACACGGTGCAAGGTAGCGACTGCATGAGCGAGGCGCAGGGCCCCTGGGACACAGTTGGTACAACGTCAGCTGCCCGTGGGGATGTCGCTGATCAGCGCATGCTGGCAGCCGCTACCCGGGCCCTGTGCGTCAGGCTGACGTGAGACACCTTGGGTAGTTCTTCTTCCGTCCCGGCACAGGGCGAGACATGCTGAGCACCTTGACTCTCACGACCGCGGACCTGCGGCCGGTCGCGTCCGATGATGACCGGGTGACACCACGAGCTGAACGACCGCGGCGGCGGGCGTTCACCGCCGAGTACAAGTTGCAGATCCTGGCCGAGTACGAGGCGCTCAACAAGCCGGGCGCCAAAGGGCGCGCTGCTGCGTCGGGAGGGGCTGTACTCCTCGCCTCTGGTGGAGTGGCGCCGGGCCCGGGATGCCGGTGCACTGGCCGCGCTGCAGGCCCAGCCGCGATCGGCCCCGCGGTCGCCGGAGCAGATCGAGATCGAACGGCTGCGGGCGGAGAAGGCCAAGTTGGCCCGCGAGCTGGCCAAGACGCAGGAGGCGTTGGAGGTCGGGGGAAAGTAGGGATGGCCTTCGGCCACCGGTCCGGATGAAAATCCTGCGGTCCGCTCCGGTGGACGTCGCGTGCGCTTGGCGTTGATCTTCGAGCCCGAGGAAAAAAATTGGACGCGGGGGTTCTGGGCACCGGTCACTGTTGCTGCGAGCACGAACCTCAGAACGCGTCTCACAACTGGGTTACTGAGCCAGGCGCCTGGACATGGTCATGATCATTGCGATGTGGACCATGGCTTCGGAGTGCTCCGGCAGGGTCTCGTAGTCGCGGACGCAGCGGCGGTG
>JALYNA010000071.1 GCA_030773455.1 Actinomycetota bacterium | reverse complement strand
GGCGCCAGCAGCCCGAGCGCCGCCGCACTCGGCACCCGCGCGGCCACCGCCGCCTGCCCGCCGCCCGTCACCGGGCCAGTCTGGCCACCCGCACACCGGTCCGGCAGCGCGCCCCGGTGCCCCGATGTTGCACCGGGCAGACGCGGGAGCCCGGGGGGCCATACGGTGTGGCGGGGAGCACGCTGCGGCGCGGCCCGGTGCCGGGCTCTGGCCGCGACTACCCGACAGGAAGACAGGCGTCGACGAGGACGCGGATCAGGAGGAGTCGCATGAGCGAGTCAACCGAGCTGGAGGGCCGCCGGTTCCCGGCGCCGGAGCAGCTGGTGGCACAGGCCAACGTCGGTCCCGACGCCTACGAGCGTGCGGCGCAGGACCGGCTGGGCTTCTGGGCCGAGCAGGCCGACCGGCTGACCTGGGCGCAGCGGTGGGACGAGGTCCTCGACTGGACCAACCCGCCGTTCGCCAAGTGGTTCGTCGGCGGCAAGCTCAACGTCGCCTACAACTGCGTCGACCGGCACGTCGAGGCCGGCCACGGCGAGCAGGTCGCCTACCACTGGGAGGGCGAGCCGGGGGACACCCGCACCATCACCTACGCCCAGCTCAAGGACGAGGTCAGCAAGGCCGCCAACGCGCTGCTCGAGCTCGGCGTGCAGGCCGGCGACCGGGTGGCCATCTACATGCCGATGATCCCCGAGGCGGTCATCTCGATGCTGGCCTGTGCCCGGATCGGCGCCGTCCACATGGTCGTCTTCGGCGGCTTCTCCGCCGACGCGCTGGCCAGCCGGCTGAACGACTCCGGCGCGGTCCTGGTGATCACCTCCGACGGCGGGTACCGCCGTGGCGCGCCGAGCGCCCTCAAGCCGGCCGTCGACGACGCCGTCGGCCGCGGCGGCGCGGTGCGCAACGTGCTGGTGGTGCGGCGCACCGAGCAGGACGTGGAGTGGACCGAGGGCCGCGACCTGTGGTGGCACGACGTCGTCGACCGGCAGTCGACCGAGCACACGCCCGAGGCTTTCGACGCCGAGCACCCGCTCTACATCATGTACACGTCGGGCACGACGGCGAGCCCCAAGGGCATCCTGCACACCAGCGGCGGCTACCTCACCCAGGTCGCCTACACCCACTGGGCGACCTTCGACCTCAAGCCCGACACCGACGTCTTCTGGACCTCGGCCGATGTCGGCTGGGTCACCGGGCACAGCTACATCGTCTACGGCCCGCTGGCCAACCGGGCGACGTCCATCATGTACGAGGGGACGCCGGAGACGCCGCACCGCGGCCGCTGGTTCGAGATCATGGAGAAGTACAAGGTCACGATCCTGTACACCGCGCCCACGGTGATCCGCACCTTCATGAAGTGGGGCGAGGACATCCCGGCGAAGTTCGACCTGTCGAGCCTGCGGCTGCTCGGCTCGGTCGGCGAGCCGATCAACCCCGAGGCCTGGCTCTGGTACCACAAGAACATCGGCGGCGGCCGCTGCCCGATCATGGACACCTGGTGGCAGACCGAGACCGGGGCGCACATGATCACCCCGCTGCCCGGTGTCACAAGCCTCAAGCCCGGCTCGGCGCAGGCCCCCTTCCCCGGCATCTCGGCCAAGGTCGTCGACGACGAGGGCAACGAGCTCGGCGACGACTCCTCCGGGCTGCTGGTGCTCACCGAGCCGTGGCCGTCGATGCTGCGCACGATCTGGGGCGACGACGACCGTTACGTCGACACCTACTGGTCGCGCTTCGGCAAGAACGTGTACTTCGCCGGGGACGGCGCCAAGAAGGACGCCGACGGCGACATCTGGCTGCTCGGCCGGGTGGACGACGTGATGAACGTGTCCGGGCACCGGATCTCCACCACCGAGGTGGAGTCCTCGCTGGTGGCGCACCCGACGGTGGCCGAGGCCGCGGTCGTCGGCGCCGCCGACCCGACCACCGGGCAGGGCATCGTCGCCTTCGTCATCCTCCGCGGGAACGCGCAGGACTCCGGCGACGAGCTGGTCCAGCAGCTGCGCACCCACGTGGCCAAGGACATCGGCCCGATCGCCAAGCCGCGCCAGATCATGGTGGTGCAGGAGCTGCCCAAGACCCGCTCGGGCAAGATCATGCGCCGCCTGCTCCGGGACGTCGCCGAGAACCGGGAGCTCGGTGACGTCACCACGCTCACCGACTCCTCGGTGATGAACCTGATCAAGGACAAGCTGCCGGCCAGCTCGTCGGAGGACTGAAAGAGGACCACCCTTCCCCCGCCGCTCGTAAGAGGACCCCGTCCTCCCCACCCCTCGCACGCTCGGGGTGGGGCCCGGGACGGGGCCGGCGGGGCCCCGGGACGGGGCCGGCGGGACCCTGCAGAGGGCCGGGCGTCCCGGCCTCCCGCGCACGACCGGGGAGGCTGGGGCGCGCGCTCGGTGATCATGAGGCACGATTCCTCCAGGTGGCCGCTCGCGTCGAGCGGCCCGGTGACCGCCCGTCGACCCCAGGAGGTGCCCCTCGTGGCCCACAGCGCACAGTCGAGCCCGGCCGGGGCACGCAGCACGAACGGCGCGGGGGAGCCCTCCGTCGGCGCCCTGGTGCAGAGCGCCATGGCCGATGTCTCCACGCTGATCCGCAGCGAGATCGAGCTGGCCAAGGCCGAGGTGGGGAAGTCGGCGAAGAAGGCGGGCATCGGTGCGGGGGCCTTGGGCGCCGCCGCCGCGCTGCTCTTCTTCTCCGGGATCTTCCTGTTCGTCACCATCGCCGAGTTCCTCACCTGGCTGGGACTGATCCGCTGGATCTCCTACCTGATCGTGTGGCTGCTGCTGGTGCTGCTGGCCGGCGTCGCCGCCCTGATCGGCCGCCGGTCGCTGAAGAAGATCGAGAAGCCCGAGCGCACGATGGAGACGCTGCGCGACCTGCCCGAGGTCATGCACCGCGAGGCACCCGGCCAGCGGCGCCGCGAGGTGCCGACCGTCGCCAACGGCCGCGTGCAACTGCGCGGCAGCGAGAACTACACCGTCTGAGCGGGCGCGCCCGCGCCCGCCGGTGAGCACCGCCGAGACGCAGCGGCCGGACGCCACCAGCGTCCTGCTGCCCGGGCCCTGGACCCACCGCGACCTGTCGGCCAACGGCGTCCGGCTGCACGTCGCCGAGGCCGGCGAGGGCCCGCTGGTGCTGCTGCTGCACGGGTTCCCCGAGTTCTGGTGGGCGTGGCGGGCGCAGCTGCCGGCGCTGGCCGCGGCCGGCTTCCGCGCCGTCGCGCCGGACCTGCGGGGCTACGGCGGGAGCTACTATATCAATCTTTGCTACGACCTGCCTAG